>CAYMTH010000034.1:0-14362 GCA_964393235.1 uncultured Solibacteraceae bacterium
CGAAAAATCGAGCTCGGGTGAGTTTTATGTTCTGTTGCTGTTCTCGTTGGCTGGGCAGTGCCTGATGGCGGCTGCGAACGAACTGATCATGGTCTTCATCGGCCTGGAAGTCAGCTCGATTGCGAGCTACATTCTGGCCGGGTACATCCGTGACGACAAGCGCGGAAACGAGTCGGCTCTGAAGTACTTCCTGCTGGGTTCGTTCGCGACGGCGTTCCTGCTCTACGGCGTGGCCTGGGTGTACGGTATGACGGGTTCGACGAACCTTGTCGAGATTCGCGCGGCGCTTGAGAAGGGCGTTCCGTCGATCACGATGGTCAGCGGCGCCGTGGCGCTGATGCTGGTCGGATTCGCGTTCAAGATTTCGGCCGCTCCGTTCCAGGTTTGGGCTCCCGACGTTTATCAGGGTGCGCCCGCGCCGGTGAGCGGTTTCCTGTCGGCCGGTCCGAAGGCGGTTGCCTTCGCGGTGATGATCCGCGTGTTCCAGACGGCGTTTGAATCGCTGACTCCGCGCTGGGAGCCGGTGCTGTGGGTCATGGCGCTGGCGACGATGATGGTCGGTAACTTTTCCGCGCTGTGGCAGTCGAACATTAAGCGCATGCTGGGCTACTCGTCGATCGCGCACGCCGGTTATGTGCTGGTCGCGGTGACCACGCATAGCGTGACCGGGACGGCCGCGGCGATGTTCTACCTGGCGGCGTACGGCCTGATGAACTACGGCGCGTTCGCGATCGTGACGCATGTCGCGGGCAAGGACGAGCAAAAGGTGACGCTCGACGACCTGAAGGGATTGAGCCAGCGGCAGCCCGCGGTGGCGGCGCTGCTGACGATCTTCCTGCTGTCGCTGATCGGTGTGCCGCTGACGGCCGGGTTCTTCGGCAAGTTCTACATCTTCAAGGCGGCGATCGATTCGCACATGGTATGGCTGACGGCGCTCGGTCTGCTCAACTCGGCCGTTGCGGCGTACTACTACCTCCGGGTCCTGGTCGTGATGTACATGCACGATCCGGAAACGACCGAGGCCGCCGCGGAGATTCCCGGCGGGCTGCGGATCACTATGTGGCTGACGGCGGCGGCGACGCTGGTGCTCGGGATCTTCCCCGGCCTGGTGCTCGACTTCGCCACGCAGTTCGCGGCCCTGAACAAGTAACTGGGAATCCTCGGCGGCTAGCCGAGGATATCCAGAATATGCTGTTCCATTTCGACCGCCGTCTCCGCGACCTTCGCGTTGACGGCGTGTTCGTTTTTGGCGGCCAGTAACGCCACGACCTCAGCGCTTAAATCCACGGTGTCTTCCGGCGCGGCGCCATCTCCCTCCGCGGGGAGGCGCGCCAGACGTTCCGCGACGCGTTGGATGCGTTCCTCGGTGCGCCTTAGCCCTTCCGTTGCTGTGGGGAGAATTCCCATTCACTGTCCATATCGGCTCGTCTGACTGGACTTGTGAGGAATTTTTTCAGGACAGGGGTTCGCCGAGCAGGAAGACGACGGCGTGCTGGGACGCCTTCTTGTAAATCGGCTCGAGCGCGTCGAGGAGCGGCTTTTGCCCTTGCCAGAAGGGGAAGGGGCCGAGGCGGCGGGGAAGCGCGCAGGAGGTCGGGGGCGGGGTAACGTCGCCCATCACCTCGTCGGGGAGGCGGACGGCGCCCTTCCAGAACGTGTCCGGGTCGGCGGGCAGCGGTTGCTTGGGCTCTTCCGGCTTTTCCTCGGGACCCTCGCCGGCGCGGGAGTGTTCGCCTTCGGCGTTGGTGAGAAGCGGCAACTGCTTCTCGATCATCGCGAGCAGCTTTTCGCGCCGCATGCCGCGCAGGGCGAACAGGAGGAACGGGTCGCGGTCGAACTCCTCGCCCAGGAGCAGGTAGACGGCGGCGCTGTGTTTGCAGGGGTTGGCGGTATCCGGGCAGGTGCATTGCGCCTGGAGGTCGCCCTCGGCAGCCGGGTAAAGCGATAGCCCCTCTTCCTCGAAGATCTCCTCGATTTCGCCGGGCATCTCGCCGGCCAGCAGGCGGGCCGAGAAGACGGCCTGCTGCGCCAGACGGGCCGCGATCTTCGACCAATCCTCTTCCGGGAGCGTATGGATCCGAATGTCGATCTCGTACGGCTTCGGCCGGGATCCCTGAACGCGGGCGAGTACCTGGCCTTCCTCGATCTGGATGGATAGGACGTGACCTTTCTTGGCGTACTCCCGGCCGCGATTGAGCCGGGAGCCCATTTCGAAGCTTTCCAGCACCTCGATCCAGCGTCGGGCCCACCAGTTTTCGCCGAACTTGCCGCCCTTGGACTGGGCCTTGATGCCGGCCGTCCGTTGCGGCTGGCGGCCGTAGGAGCCGCCGAAGGAACTCTTGCCGCGGGATTGTCGCTGGGGCCCGCGATTGCGCTGGGCCGGGCCCTGGCGGCGCGGACCGGCTGCGGCCGCGGGCGGCGGAGCCGCGGCGACGGTCTCTACGGGTTGATCCGGCGCGCCTTCACCGCCTTGCGGCGCACCTTCCAGATTCGGCTTTGCCCCGCGCCGCGGCCGGAAGAACTTCCGCTTTCCGAACCCCCGGCCTTTTCCCCGTCCGCGTCCACCGCGATCGTTCATCAGCCTTCCTCCACGGCTTCGCCGCTGAGGGCGAAGACGGATTTGAGTTCTTCGTTCGACAGCTCGGTGATCCACTGCTCGCCGGTGCCGATGACCTCCTGCACGATCCCCTTCTTGCGTTCGATCATATCGTCGATCCGTTCTTCGAGCGTACCGACGCAGACGAACTTGTGCACCTGCACGTTGCTCTTCTGGCCGATACGGAAGGCGCGATCGGTGGCCTGGTCTTCGACGGCCGGATTCCACCAGCGGTCAAAGTGGAAGACGTGATTGGCGCGGGTCAGGTTCAGGCCGGTGCCGCCGGCCTTGAGGGAGAGGATGAAGATGCGTGGGCCGTTGGGCGAGTTCTGGAAGCGGTCCACCATCATCTCGCGTTGCTTTTGCGGCGTGCCGCCGTGCAGGAAGAGCACCTCTTCTCCGTAGCACTGCAAGAGGTGATGCTGGAGAATCTTGCCCATTTCCGTGAACTGGCTGAAGACGAGAGCGCGGTCCCCGGCGGCCATGACTTCCTCGAGCATTTCCGTCAAACGGGCCACTTTGCCGCTGCGGCCCGGGACGGCGGAACTGTCGCCGAGGTAGTGCGCCGGGTGGTTGCAGACCTGTTTGAGCTTGGAGAGCGTTGCGAGAATGACGCCGCGACGGCCGATGCCCTCGGCGGTTTCGATGAGCTTGTGCGCCTCTTTGGCCACCTTCTCGTAGAGTTCCGCCTGCTCCTTGGTGAGCGTGCAGAACACCTTGTTCTCCATCTTTTCGGGGAGGTCCGCGATGATGCTGGTGTCGGTCTTCAGGCGGCGCAGCAGGAAGGGCGCCGTCAAGCGGCGCAGGCTGCCGGCGAGAGACGGGTCGCGGCCGCTCTGGATGGGCAGGAAAAAGTTCTTCCGGAACTGTTCCTTGGTCCCGAGGAAGCCCGGGTTGAGGAACTCCATGATCGACCACAACTCGCCAACGTTGTTCTCGACGGGGGTGCCGGTGAGGGCGATGCGGTAGTCGCCTTCGAGCGAGCGCGCCGAGCGGGCCTGCCGGGTGTCTGGGTTCTTGATGTTCTGCGCTTCGTCGAGCAGGATGCCGGCCCACTGGACCTGCTTGATCGCTTCGAGGTCGCGCTGAAGCAGGCCGTAGCTTGTGATGACGAGCGTGTGCTTGTACGCCAGCTTGGCGAAATCCTCGCCCTTTTCGCGGCCGATGCCGTGGTGGAGCAGCACCTTCAACTTCGGCGTGAAGCGTTCGGCCTCCTTCTGCCAGTTGCCGACGACGGACGTCGGGCAGATGAGCAAGGTCGGTTTGTTGACGCCCTCTTCCTTGTCGAGTTGCAGCAGCGCGAGCGCCTGAATCGTCTTGCCGAGACCCATGTCGTCGGCGAGGCAGGCGCCCAGGCCCCACTTGCGGAGGAATTTGAGCCAGGAGTAGCCGCGGATCTGGTAGGGGCGCAGTTTGCCCTTGAAGTCCTTGGGCGGCGGCAGGTCCTCGAGGACGGTCCGGCCTTCCAGTTGGTCGAGCAAGCCCTTCACCCAGCCGCTGGCGATGACACCCTCGATCGCGAGCGCGGCATTCGTATGGTAGTTGCCGAGGGCCATCTGGATGACTTCGCGCACGGTGGCGTGGCCGGTGACGTTGCGGCGCCAGAAATCGAGCGCGATGCCGATTTCCTCCGGCGTCACGTGAACCCACTGGCCGTGCACCTTGCACAGTGGCGAGCGCAGGCGCTCGAGTTCCAGCAGTTCTTCGCGGCTGACGAGTTCCTCGCCGATGGCGATGCGCCAGTCGAACTGAAGAACGAAGTTGAGCGAGAGGCCGCCCTTGGGCGGATCGTCGTCGCTGTCGACCTTGGCGCGGGCGCTCAGGTGGGCTCGCGTGCCGTCGCGGGACCACCACTGCGGCAGGATGACGGCGAAGCCGCCCTGCTCAAGCGAGATCGCACGCTGGGTCAGAAAGTCGTAAGCGCCCTGGGTGTCGAGCTCGAATCCGGTGGGGACGGACGCGCGCAGGCTGCTCTCGATTCGCGGGACGATTGACGTCGCCTGCGTGAGGGAGGTGAGGAGGAACTCGAGGGTCGGCTGGCGCGTGACGCCGGCCAATCGCTCGCCGGTGCCGATTTGTTCGGCGCGGAGCAGGTTGTCGGGGTTGTCGACGCTCTGGACGAGGTAGCGGACCATCCAGGGGCCGCCGTCTTCCACCGGTTCCTCGAGCCGGAAGCAGAGCCGGAACGGCGCGTCGGCGGTGAGCGCGACCGGGCGGCGCCATTGCCGCACCTGCTTGGCGATGCGCTCCAATTGATCTGGGTAGCCCTGGACGAGGCCGTCCTGGGTGGCGAGGGCGTGCAGCCAGCGGTCGTGCGGGCTCTTGCCGCGGGGCGGGTTCTGGCCGGCGAAGGAGCCGCGGACGAGGTCGTCGACCATCCAGGCGACAAAGGCGTCGAGCACGATCCGGGCGGGTGTGGTGGGCGGGTTGTTTTCGTCGAAGCTGATGGCCCTTGCCGCGGAAGGCATCGCGGCGGCGAGGGCGGCCAGCCGGTGGCCTTCCATGCCGGGATAGACCGGCGTCCACTGGGCCGCGAAGCCTTCTTCGACGGCGTCCATGTCGGGCAGGAACTGCTGCCGGGCCACCATACCGCCGGCGAACCGCAGCGCCGATATCCAGAAGGTCACGTCCGGGCCAACCATCAAGCCGGGGCGGATGACGCGCTGGCCGAAGGTCGCGGCCAGGAAGTCAACGGTTTCCTTCGGCCCCAATTGCATGCTTGCAATGGACCACGGCGCTATGGTGAGCGTGTCGTATTCGGGATGCTCGGCGATCAACGCGCTTGAAGCCAACGGACCGCTTGGAGCGCTTGGCGCCCACAAGACAGCACGCTGCATCTTCAACTTCGCTAGTTCCCCGCAGTACGGCAGGGAGGAAAGCACTTCGCGTAACAGAACCGGCGGCGCCCCGTACGGATAATCCTGCGGCCCGCCCCGTTGCGGCTTGCCTTGACGTGCCGCCCCGTTGTCCTGTCTGTGATCTGCCGAAGCCTCCAGCCAGATGGAGAAGTAGCCGTCGTGAACGCCGGCATGAAGGATCAGCATGAAAAAACTGTCTTCTCATACATACCACGAACGCGACCCTTCTGCGGGGGGAGTTGCCGCGTATCTACTCGACACGATACCTATGCCAACAGAATTTACCTCCTCCGCCCCGCATGCACAGGCGGCCATTATGAATACGGTTTGCGACTTCTTCCGGTCGCGGACGGTGCAGGTTTTTGCCGAACTCGGCGTCGCCGACGACATCGCCGCCGGCCGTGCGCCTCGCGTCAATACTCGGTTCCTGCGCGCCTGCGCCGCCGCAGGGTTGATCCGCGAAGCCGGCGGCAGCTTCGCGCTCACTGCGGAGGGCGAGGCGCTGCGCAGCGATGTGCCCGGTTCGATGCGGGCGTTTGCGGCGGCCGTCATGGGCGGCGGGCATTACCGCGCGTGGGGCAACCTGGCCTACTCGGCGCAAACCGAGGCGTGCGCCTTCGAGGAGACCTTTGGCGAGGGCGTCTGGACCTACTTCACGAAAACGAACCAGACCGAGGGGCGATTGTTCAATCAGGCCATGGCGAATTCGAACTCCGTGGTGGTGCCGGCGGTGCTGCGCCACTACGACTTTCCGCAGGCTGGAACGTTCGTCGACGTGGCCGGGGGCAACGGCAGCCTGCTGGCCGCGATTCTCAGCGCCCGCCCGCAGGCGCGGGGCATCGTGATGGACCTCGCCTTCGCCCGGCTCGACGCCGAGCGGAACCTGGCGGCGGCGGGCGTCGCAGATCGCTGCCGGTTCGAAGCCGGTGACTTCTTCGAAGCCGTACCCGCCGGTGGCGACCTTTACACGATGAAATGGATTCTGCACGATTTCGACGACGACAAGGCCGGGGCGATTCTGCGCAACGTGCGGGCCGCCATGCCGGCGACGGCGAAACTGCTGTTGATCGAAGCGATTGTTCCCGAAGAGGGCGACGCGCTGCTGGGGCACATGATGGACATGAACATGCTCGTGATGTGCGGGGGGCGGGAGCGGACCGCGTCGCACTGGCGCGAACTGCTCGCGGCTAACGGGTTCCGGATCGACCGGATCATCCCGTTGCCGGGCCCGGTTTCGATCCTCGAAACGGTGCCGGACACGGCCGTCCAAACGCGATGAGAACTCGTTAATATGGATGGCAGTGAGAACTGCCATTCCCTTTTTCGCCATCCTGCTTCTGGCTGCGCAGACGGATCCGCGCGCGCCCGGTCCGGACTACTTCGTGAACAAGGTCCGGCCTGTGCTGCAGAAGGCGAACTGCGAGGGCTGCCACAACGGCGGCGGGGTGGCGGCGGGGACGCGGTTCCGTTTCCCGGAAGGCGAGCTGAGCCCGGAAGAATGGAAGCGCTTTGGCCTCTCGCTGCACACGCTGGTGAATCGCAACGATCCGACGCAGTCGGTGCTGCTCAGCAAACCGACCCGCCGCGCGCCGCACGCCGGCGGGCAGCGCATCGCGCCTGGCAGCGCCGATGAAGCCGTGTTGCGGGTGTGGGCCGATTACCTGGCGACGAACACCAAGCCCGGCGACCGATTCGAGATTTCCGAGCGCCGCGGCGAGCGCAAGCCGGTGATGCGGCGCCTCACCAACACCCAGTACAACAACACGGTTCGCGATCTGCTCGGCGATGACACGCGGGTGGCCGACCAGTTTCCGCCGGAAGATTTCGTGAATGGCTTCCGGAACCAGTTCCAGTCGCAGAGTGTGTCGCCGATGCTGGCCGAGGCCTATGCGGCCGGTGCCGAGAAGCTCGCCAAGAGCGCGTTCCGCGGCGGGGACACGCGCGGGTTGGTTCCGTGCAAGGACACGACGCCGGCCTGCGGCGCGAAGTTCATCCGCGACTTCGGGAAGAAGGCGTTCCGGCGTCCGCTGCTCGAAACTGAAGTGGTTCGTTATGGAAAGCTCTGGGCGGCGGGCGGTGCGCCGATGGTCGTCGAGGGCATGCTGCAATCGCCGAACTTCCTGCTGCGCACAGAGAACGGCGCCGAACCGTCGTGGCGCCCGTACGAGACGGCGAGCCGGCTGTCCTACGCGCTGTGGAACAGCATGCCGGACGCCGAACTGTTCCGGGCCGCGGCGGCGGGGGAACTCGGGTCGCCGGAGGGCGTCGACAAGCAGGCGCGCCGGATGTTGAAAGACCCGCGGGCGAAGGCGACGGTCGATGAGTTCATCTCCGAATGGATGCGCTTCGATAGCCTGCTCGGCGCGGTCAAGGAGCGGGCGTCGTTCCCGATGTACACGCCCGAGCTTGCGGTCGCCATGACGGAAGAGACCCGCCGGTTGGCGGCCCATCTGGTCTGGCAGAACCAAAATTTCATGGAGCTTTACTCGGCCGACTACGCCTTCCTGAGTACACCGCTGGCCAAGCTCTACGGCGTGTCGACCCCCGCTGAGGAGTTTGCCCGTGTGATGCTTCCGGCCGGGACGGAACGCGCCGGAGTTCTTGGCCAGGCGCTGTTCCTCGCCGCCACGGCCAAGCCGGCCGAGACATCACCCACCGCCCGGGGCCTGTTTGTCCGGGAGCACTTCCTGTGTCAGGAGGTGCCGCAGCCGCCGCCTGGGGTGAATGCGAACCTGCCGCTCAACTCGCGGGAACGGCCGATGACCAACCGCGAGCGCCTGGCCGTGCACCTTTCCAACGACAGTTGCGCCAGTTGCCATACGCTGATCGACCCGATCGGATTCGGTTTCGAGAAGTTCGACGCCGTCGGGCAGCGCCGCGACAAGCTCAAGATCGTTTTCACGCCGGAACGCAAGGACAAGGGCGCCACCGAAACCGTCCACCTTGACCTCGATACGGCCGGACACATCGCCGGCATCCCGAACTCGGCTTTCCGGTCCCCTCGGGAATTAGGTAATATTTTGGCAGGGAACACGCAGTGCCAGCAGTGCGTGGCGAAGCAGTTGTTCCGCTATTATCAAGGCCGGATGGAGAAGGCTGGAGACGCCGCCATCATCCGCCGCTCGTTCGAGGATTTCCAAAAGTCCGGTTTTCATTTCCAGGAGTTGATGGTGTCTCTCCTGCGTTGGTCCATTTTCCCGCCCGAATCCTGAGTCGGAGTACCGCATGCCTGCTGTTCACACGAAAGACCGTTCGCTGCCCCGCCGCCTGTTCCTCCGCAATTTGAGCGGGGTTACCATCGGCCTGCCGCCGCTGGCGGCGATGTTCAACGCGAACGGCACCGCCTTCGCCGCCACGCCGAAGGCCTCCATCCCGACCCGGTTCGTTTTCTGGTTCAACGGCAACGGCGTCGTGGAAAAATACTGGATTCCGGCCGAAACCGGCGCGAACTTCACGATGACGCCGTGCCTGGCGCCGCTGGCTCCGTTCCGCAACGACATCCACGTCGTGACCGGTCTCGATAATCCCGCCGCCCGCATGCCTGGGCCGGGCAACGATCACCATCGCTCGATGGCGGCGCTGGTCAGCGGGACCCAGTTCACCGGCCGGGGTTCCGGCGGACCGTCGATCGATCAGGCGATCGCGACGCGGATCGGTGGAGAAAACCGGTTCCGGTCGCTGCAGATCGGCGTGTCGCAGGAGTCGTTCGGAGAGAGCATTCAGCGCAACATGAGCTGGGCCGGGTACGACCGCTCCCTGCCGCCGGAGATGCTGCCCAACAAGCTGTTCGACCGCCTGTTCGGCGCTCGCGACGCCGGGTGGATCAACCGGAAGAAGAGCGTTCTGGACGCCGTGCTCGAAGATGCCGCCGGGTTGCAGAAGGCGCTGGGGCAGGAGGACCGCACGCGCCTCGATGAACACCTCTCCTCGATCCGCGACGTGGAGCGCGCCATCGCCAGCCTGCCGCCGAACTATCGCCGGATCGATCCGCCCGAAGCCGAAGGCGACATGAAAGACTGGCCGCGCATCGCGAAACTGCAAAGCGACCTGCTCGCGCACGCATTCGCCAGCGGGCAGACGCGGGTGGCCTCCTACATGCTGACCAAGTGCCAGGGCCTCGCCCGCTTCCCGTGGCTCGGCTACACCGCCGCCCGTCACCACGACTACACGCACCGCGACGGCAAGGCGCCCGGCTACGACGGGCCCGACGGCCAGCGCGTGATGCGCGATATCTGCCGCTGGCACGTCGAGGAGTTCGCCTACCTGATCGGCAAGCTGAAGTCGATCAAAGAGGGCGACGGCACGGTGCTGGACCGGACGTCGCTGCTGTTTGTGCACGAACACGCCGAAGCCAACGACCACAAGAACAACGGCTATTCCGTCATCGTCGCCGGCCATGCGGGTAACCTCCGCACGAACATGCACACGCGTTCCACCGGGACGGTGAGCGATCTCTACCTCGCGGTCGCCAACCAGGCCATGGGCGCGGGTTTGAAGTCGTTCCCGTCGGCCACGCGGGAAATCCAGGGCATCTTCGCATAAACTGGTCGGCATGCTTTCCCGCCGGGATTTTCTGCGCGCTCTCAGTGTGTCCGCCGCCGCGGCTCCGGCCAAGCGGCCAAACGTACTGCTGATCCTGGCGGACGACCTTGGCTTCGAGTGTCTCGGCTCCTATGGCTCCAAGAGCTACGCGACGCCGCATCTCGACCGCCTGGCCGCGGACGGGATGCGCTTCCGCTACGCCTTCGCGCAGCCGCTTTGCACGCCGACGCGGATGCAGTTGATGACCGGCAAATCGAACTTCCGCAACTGGCAGGCGTTCGGCATCATGGACCCGAAGGAGCGGACGTTCGGCCATCTGTTCCGCGAGAACGGCTACCGCACCGTTATCGCCGGGAAGTGGCAGTTCTGGAGCTACAACCCGCCGAACTTCGAGCCCGAGTGGCGCGGGAAGGGCCAGCGCATCGAGGACGCGGGCTTCGACGAGTACAGCGTGTGGCACGCCCATCACACCGAGGACAAGGGCTCACGCTACGGCGATCCCACCTACTACGAGAACGGCCGGCTCTACGCCAACCAGAAAGACAAATACGGCGACGACGTCTTCGCCGATTTTCTACTCCGCTTCGTGGAAAAACACCGGGATGAGCCGTGGTTCGCCTATTTCCCGATGGCGCTGACGCACGCGCCGTTCACGCCGACGCCGAAGAGTCCGGACTGGACCAGCAAGCGGCTGAAGAACGACACGCAGTACTTCAAAGACCAGGTCGAGTACATGGACGGTATCATCGGCCGGATGCTGAAGCGGTTGGATGAGTTAAAGCTGGCTGAGAACACGCTGGTGCTCTTTTATGCCGACAACGGCACACTGAATACGATTCGTACGAAACTGGACCGCAACGGGCAAGTCGCCGAGTTCCAGGGTGGCAAGGGCGACACGACGGAGGCCGGCATGCGGGTGCCGCTGATCGCCCGGTGGCCCGGGCGCATTCCGGCGGGCCGAGTGAACGACGATTTGATCGAATCGTGCGACTTTCTGCCGACGATCTGCGAGGCGACCGGCGTGCCGCTCCAGTCGATGGGAAAGACCGACGGGCGCAGCTTCCTGCCTCAGCTGACCGGGAAGAAGGGGCAGCCGCGCGAGTGGATCTACACTTGGTACGACCCGCGCCCCGGCCACGACAAGGAGCGCTGGACGAAAACGAACCGCTACGCCTTCGACAAGCGCTGGAAGCTTTACGAAGACGGCAAGCTCTACGACTGGGCCGCCGACCCGCGCGAGACCAGGCCCGTGGAGGACGCCGCCGCGCGGCGGCGCCTGCAGACCGTGCTCGATCGCTACCGCAAGGAAGAAACGGCTACGCGTTCCCGGTAGAGGCCTGGTACTCCTCGTAGGAGCCCTTGAAGTCGGTCACGAGGCCATCGCCGCGCAAGTGCCAGATGCGGGTGGCGGTGTCGGCGACGAGGTCCTCGTCGTGCGTCACCACGATCACGGTGCCCTCATACTTCTGAATGGCGAAGTTGAGCGCGTTGATCGACTCGAGGTCGAGGTGGTTGGTCGGTTCGTCCATCACCAGGAAGTTCGGCTTTTCCAGCATCAGGCGGCAGAAGATCAAGCGGGCGGCCTCGCCGCCGCTTAGGGCTTCGGTTGGCTTCATGCCTTCCTCGCCGGCGAACAGCATCTGGCCGAGCACGCCGCGGATCTCTTCGCGGCTCGCCTGCGGGTCGAACTGGTGCAGCCAATCGGAGGCGGTCATGCCCTTGGCGATCGATTCCCGGTGGTCCTGCGCGAAGTAGCCGATCTGCACTTCGTGGCCCCAGGTAATGTCGCCCTTGCCTTCGGACAGATCGGGTTCCTTGTCGAACGGGCCAGGGCCGTTGGCCAGCAAAGCTTTCAGCAGGGTCGTTTTACCGGCGCCGTTGCGTCCGAGGACGGCGATCTTTTCGCCGCGCTCGATCATGCACCCGAAGCCCTGGAAGACGAGGTTGTCGCCGTACCCGCGCCCGAAATTCTTGATCTCGAGCGGCACCCGGCCGCTCGGCCGCTTCATCTGGAAGCGGATGAACGGACGCGCGATGTTCGACCGCGACAGGTCACTCGTCTGCAGCCGCTCGATTTCCTTCTTGCGCGACTGCACCTGGCTGGCGCGCGTGCCGGCGCTGAACTTCTGCACGAACTCCTGCAACTGGGCGATCTTTTTCTGCCGCTGCGCGTTCTCGGCTTCGATGCGGGCGCGGACCTGCGTCTTGGCCAGCACCATGTCGTCGTAGCCGCCCGGGTAGGTGATGATCGTCTCGTAGTCGATATCGGCCGTGTGGGTGCAGACGCTGTTCAGGAAGTGCCGGTCGTGCGAAATGACGATCAGGATGCCTTTGTAGTTGTTGAGGAAGTTCTCGAGCCAGTGGACCGAGTCGAGGTCAAGGTGGTTCGTCGGTTCGTCCAGCAGCAACGCTTCGGGGTTGCCGAACAGCGCCTGCGCCAGCAGCACGCGCACCTTCTGGCCGCCCTGCAGTTCGCTCATCTTCCGCTCATGCAGTTCGTCGGGAATGCCCAGGCCCTGCAGCAAAATCGCCGCGTCCGAGTCCGCCGAGTACCCGTCCTCTTCGCCGACGATCCCTTCGAGTTCACCCAGCCGGATGCCGTCCTCGTCGGTCATGTCGGTCTTTTCGTAGAGCACCTCGCGCTCCTGCAGCGCCGCCCACAACCGCTTGTTGCCCATGATGACGGTATCGATCACGCGCATGTCGTCGTAGGCGAATTGATTCTGGCTGATGACGCCGATCTTATCCGGCCGGTTCACCGAGCCCTTCTGCGGCTCGCTCTCCCCGCTCAACAACTTCATGAACGTCGACTTGCCGGCGCCATTCGGGCCCGTCAAACCAAAACGCCGCCCGGGTTGAAACGCGGTCGACACTTCTTCAAACAGAATCTTCGCGCCAAAGCGCATGGACACATTACTAACGGAGATCATTCAGATTGTCTTTGCGGGGAAAAAGGAGGAGGGAGCCGGAACGCCCCTCACCATTATAGGGCCTCAGGAACGGGCGCCCACCAGGCCTTTGCCGAGTTCGAAGGCCCGTCCCACCTGCGCGATCGTCATCCGTTCCGGCGGCAGTTGCATTAACTCGCGCAACCGCATTGTTGATTCCACCCCGGTGCAGTGGGCCGCCAGAAAGTACTCGATCCCCATCGGCGCCAGTTGCTCCGCCGTCCACCGCAACGTCTCGTCGTTCGCGCTGAACAGATGGAACCCGCCAATCAGCGCGTGCACCGGCGCCATGCGCACCGCCTTCCGCGCGTAGGTTAGCGTGTTGACGATCCCCGCGTGGCCGCACCCGCTGATCACGACGAGGCCGGCGTCGGTGTCGATCACCATCGCCTGATCCTCCGGCAGTGTATCTTCGCTCTCGGCGTCGCCCTTCCGGATGCGCGTCGAACCGGACCAGTTGCGCTCGTTGTGGGTGCGCGGCACTGGGCCCGTCAGCCAGACGTGCTGCGCAATTTCGGTTGGCTTGGAAACCTCGATCAGCTTCGCGCCCGTCGCCTCGTACTCACCCTTCATCAGGACGAAATCGTTGGCCGGGCGCCGGGAGAGCAGAATACCCTGGCCGCCGTAGGCCGTCGCGATCGCCTTGGGGTCGCGCTTCATAACGTCGCGACGCAAAGTCACAAGTCCGCCGGTGTGGTCGCGGTGGTGATGGGTCAGAATGACCGACGGTACGCCGGCGAGATCCATCTTCATCTCGCGCAGGTTGTTCAGGACGGTCTCCGGCCGGTTCCCCGTGTCGAACAGGATCCGCCGGCCATCGATTTCGACCATCGCGCCGAAGCCCCACTCGCCGTTGAACGAGCCGGAGAGCATCGTCGACAGCACCGTGACCCGCACGGCCTTAGGCCGCGCCGGTTGTGCCGCCAGGGCTCCGAACGCGGCGCTAAGCGCGGCCCTTCGCGTGATTGTCCAGGATGTACTCACAAGCCCTCACCGTCAGCGCCATCATTGTCAGCGTCGGATTCTGGCAGCCGGAGGAGACCCACGCGGCGCCGTCGGTTACGAACAGGTTGTTGAGTTCGTGCGCCTGACACCACTTGTTCAGCACGCTCTTTTTCGGATCCGTACCCATGCGCGCCGTGCCGATTTCGTGGATGCAGAAGCCCGGGATGCTCGGCGTGCGGCCCGTTACTTGCACGTTCTTCGCGCCGGCCGCCTCCAGCATCTCGGCCGCCTGTTCCTTGCCGTCCTTCCAGAGCTTCAGCTCGTTCTCGCCCCACTCCATGTTGATCTTCAATACCGGGACGCCCCAGGCGTCCACACGGTTCTTGTCGATCTCCACACGGTTTTCGCGCCTTGCCAGGCACTCGCCCCAGAGGCCGATGTTGATTCCCCAACGCCCCTTCCGCACGGCTTCC
>CAYMTH010000034.1:14469-16597 GCA_964393235.1 uncultured Solibacteraceae bacterium
GCCCACGGACGCGCCTCGGTGTCGGGCATCGTGCCCGCCGCGCCACCCTGATAGATGTGGTCCATCAGGTAGTGCCCCAGCGCGTCGTTGTCGCCGCAAACCTTCGAGTTCATCAGCAGCCGCGTCGATTCGAGCGTCGAGGCGCAGAGGACGAACACCTTGGCCTTCACCTCGCGCACGTCGCGCGTCGTGCGGTCGATGTACTGGATGCCGCTCGCCTTGCCGTCTTTCGTCAACACCCTCGCCGCGACGGCGTCGGTGATCAGCGTCAGGCGACCGGTCATCTGGGCGTCCTTCACGGTCGTGAAGGGGCTGGAGAAATAGCTGTTCGTGATGCAGCCCTGTTCGCACGGCCCGCAATAATGACAGGCCTGCCGGCCGTTGTGCGGCTTGGTCAGGATCGCCGTCCGGCCCATGGTCACCACGCGCCCGAACTTCGATTTCACTTTGTCGCGCAGAATCTGCTCGCCGCAGGTGAACTGCATCGCCGGCAGAAAGATGCTGTCCGGCAGATTCGACAGGCCTTCAGCCATACCCGAAATGCCGACGTACTTCTCCACCTTCTCGTAGAACGGCACCAGTTCTTCGTACGTCACCGGCCAGTTGTCGCCGTACCCGTCGTGCGACGCGCCCGTCAGGTCGAGCTTCGACATCCGGTAGCTCTGCCGGCCCCACGAGTTCGACCGCCCGCCCAGCACGCGCTGCCGGATCCAGTTGAACGGCTTCTCCTGCACGTAGGGGTTCTCTTTATCGTTGACGAACCACTTGTAATTGCCCTCGCGGCAGGCGTAGCACTGGCCCTGAATCGGGCGGTCCTCGAGGATCTTCGGGTTCTGCCCGAGGAACGGGTATTGCCATGCCTGGCGGTGCTCCGTGAAATCGCGCTGCGTGATCTTCGGCCCCGCCTCGAGCATCGCCACTTTCAGGCCGCCTTCGGTCAGCACCTTGGCTGCCCATCCGCCCGTAGCGCCGCTGCCGACCACTACCGCGTCAAAAACTTGCGTGTCACTTCCCGATCCCTGGAACATCGCCGTCAGTATATCGCGCGCGAGGCCCCGGGGCTCTTACAATCAGGCATGGGCTTTTCCGGACTCCGTGTTCTCTCGCTTGAATCCCGCCGCGCCGCGGAGATCGAAACGCTCTTGCGCAAACAAGGCGCCGAACCCTTTGTGGCGCCTTCGATGCGCGAAGTGCCGATTGCCGATAACCCGGACATCCTCGCCTTCTACGACAGCCTCTCCTCCGGCGCCTTCGACATGGTGATTCTCCTCACCGGCGTTGGCGCCCGCGCCGTCGACTCGATCCTCGCCCCCGTCCATGGCGCCGGCGCGTTCGCGGAACAACTTCGCCGCGTGACCGTCGTCCCGCGCGGCCCCAAGCCGCAGGCCGTACTGCGCGAGTGGGGCGTGCCGTGGGCCGTCAACGTGCCGTCGCCGAATACGTGGCGCGAACTCCTTGCCGCCATCGAAGGCCGTCCCGAACGCCGCGTCGCCGTGCAGGAGTACGGGCGGTCCAACGAGGAACTTCTCGCCGCTCTCCGCGAGCGCGGCTGCCAGGTGACGCCGGTCCGCGGCTATCAATGGGCGCTTCCGGCCGACACCGCGCCGCTGCGCGAGGCCGCCCGGCGCCTCGCCGCCGGTGAGTTCGACGCCATCCTGCTGACCACCTCTATGCAACTGCCGCACCTGCTGCAGGTGGCCGAAGAGGAGGGCCTCGTCCCCGCTGTCCGCGCCAATCTCGCTCGCATGGCGATCTGTTCCATCGGCCCGACAACGTCGGAGACGCTCGAGGATCTCGGCCTGCGCGCCGACATGGAACCGAGCTCGCCGAAGATGGGGATCCTCGCCAAGGAAGCAGGGGAGCAGGCTGGTGATATTATTGCCCGGAAGCGGAACCTGACACATGCATAGACGCGAATGTTTTCGGAACCTGATGGGCCTTGTCGCCGGCTCGCCACTCCTCGCCCAGCAGCAGGACGACGTGATGGGCCCGGTGAACGTTCACGAGTTTGAGGAGGTCGCAAAAAAGAAGCTGCACCGCCTCGCTTACGACTTCATCGCCGGCGGCGTCGAGGACGAGTACACGCTTCGCGCCAACCGCGAGGCCTTCGGCCGCGTCACCATCCTGC
>CAYMTH010000035.1:0-16581 GCA_964393235.1 uncultured Solibacteraceae bacterium
AGGTCGCTGATGATCGCATCGATGTCCTGGGAGTAGCCGGGGTCGTCCGCGGTGGCGGGGCGGGCGCCGGCGTCTTCGAGGGTTTCGCGGAGGATGGGGGCGTCGAGGGGGCTCAGGTAGATGTGGAAGCCGGGCGCGCCGGTGTAGGTGGTCCGGACGACGAGGCGGCCGGCCCATTCGACGCTGCCGTAGTCGGACGCGGGGAGTTCGGCGCCGATGGCGGTGAGGATTTCGGCGGCTTCGGGGCCTTCGACGGCGAGAGTCGTCTGTTGATCGGAGAGGTCTTCGAGCGTGACGTCGTCGGCGATGATGTACTTGTCGAGGTGCTGGAAGACGGGGGTGCGCTGGGCGGGTTCGACGTCGAGCAGCAGGTGGTCCTCACGGCAAAGGATGGTCACGTCGGACTGGATGCGGCCCTGGGCGCTGAGGAAGAAGGCGTAGCAGCCCTGGCCGGGTTCGAGTTGCTGGACGTGATTGGTGGACATGGCGTGGAGGAGCCGCTTGCGGTCCTCGCCGGAGGCTTTAATCCGGCCGCGCTGGGGGAGTTCAAAAAGGATGGTCGACATCAGGCACCGATGGCGCGGAGAGCCGCGGAGAGGATCACAAGGCAGGCGCCGGAGACCGCGAGGCCGGTGAGCATGCGGGCGCGTTTTTCGGGCGTCGTGTTCGGTTTCACCAGCAGGATCGACACCATGGCGATGTGGAGGAATAGCAGGAACTTGACGCCGAACAGCATGTGGTACTGCTTGGGCACCGGGCCCTTCATCATCAGGTTGTAGGCACCGGTGAGGAAGAGCGTGACGACGAGCACCCAGACCGCGGGGCGGAAGCCTTTCTCCGGCGCGGCGGGCAGCAGGTTATGCTTCGACAGGTTCCAGGCGTAGAAGAGGCCGCCGAGCAGGAGGATCGCCGACAGGATGTGGGCGACGCGCGCGAGGTAGGGGATTGGATCGATCATGGGTCCAGATTTCAGTGTCTTCAGTTTTGATGCGTACAATCAAGGCATGATTCATGAGGTTCTGCCGGTGGGGCAGTTGGGCTGCAATTGTTCGATCCTGGGCGATCCGGATACGGCCGAGGCGATCGTCATCGATCCGGGCGACGACATCAGCGAGATCGAGGCGATTCTCTCCAAGCACGGCCTGATGGTGAAGATGATTCTGATCACGCACGCCCACATCGACCATATCGGCGGCGCCGCCAAGCTGAAGGAGTCGACGGGCGCGCCGGTGTACATGAACGAGAACGACACCGATCTCTACAAGCACATCGACGTGCAGGCGGCTTGGCTGGGCATGGCGGAGCCGGAGAAGACCGCGATCGATTCGTCGATCAAGGACGGCGACAAGTACGTGCTGGGGACCACCGAACTGCTCGCGATGCACACGCCGGGGCACACGCAGGGCAGCACGTGCATCTGGATTCCGGGGGAATCGACGCTGATCGCGGGCGACACGCTGTTCCGGGACTCGATCGGCCGGACGGACCTGCCGGGCGGCGACGGGCGGCAGATCCTGCGTTCGATCGCCAACAAGCTGCTGCCGCTGCCGGAGGATACGGTGGTGATTCCGGGCCACGGGGACGCGACCACGATCGGGCGCGAGAAGAAGCGCAACCCGTTTCTACGAGGACTTTGACGTCTCCATCGCCTTCAGGATCAGCTCCTTCGACTCGTTCATGCACTGCAGGATGATCTGCAGGTCCATGGCGGGTTTCTGCGGCTGGCGGACGGAAGTGCAGTAGACGCCGTGCTGGCCGACGAGCACGAGGGCGTCGGTGAGCAGGTCCGTCGCCATGGCGAGCTTGCCGCGCACCGCCCCCATCTGAAATTCGTACCGTTCCAACTGCTCTTGATCCATGCGTTTCTTTCTATCCTGAGAGTATGATCGAACTACCCGGTTGGCCGATCGCCGACGCGCGCGAGGCGGAGCTGCTGCAGGAGGTCCTGCGGAGCCCGCAGTGGGGCGGCTTCAACCCGCTGGTCGCAAAATTTGAAGATGCGTTTGCGCGTTACCAGGGTTCAACTTTCGGCATTTCGGCGGTGAACGGGACGGTTACGCTCGAGATGATGCTGGCCTGCGCGGGCATCGGGCCGGGCGACGAGGTGATCGTGCCGTCGATCTCGTTTGTCTCGACGGCGTCGGCGGTGACGCGGGTCGGCGCGACGCCGGTATTCGTCGATATCGAGCCGTATTCGTTCAACATGTGCCCAGCCTCGGCGCGGGCCGCGGTGGGGCCGAAGACGAAGGCGCTCATAGCCGTGCACTTCGGCGGGGCGCTGGCCGACGTCGATGCGCTGGGCGCGCTGTGCCGGGAACACGGGCTGCTGTTTTTCGAGGACGCCGCGCACGCGCACGGATCGGAGTGGAACGGGCGGCGGGCCGGCTCGTTCGGCCTCGCGTCGTCGTTCTCGTTCCAGAACGGCAAGGTGATGACCGCGGGCGAGGGCGGCATCGTGCTCACCGGCGACGAGGCGCTGGCGGCGCGCCTGCGCTCCTACGCCAATCAGGGCCGGCGGCCCGGCTACACGTTCTTCCACCACTTCGAGGCGGGCAATAACTACCGGCTTTCGGCGCTGCACGCCGCGGTGCTGACGGCGCAACTGGAGCGGCTCGACGGGCAGATCGAGCGGCGCACGGCGAACTGGCGGATCTTCCTCGACGAGTTCGGCGCGACGCCCGGGATCACGTGGCAGTCGATCCCGGCGGCGGTCAATCGCAACTCGTGGTATCTGGTGCTCGGCCGCGTCGATGCCGGCACGGACCGCAACGCTTTCGTGAAGCGCGTGCAGGCGGCGGGCATACCGGCGACGCCGTTCTACCCGCACCCGCTCTACGGCAATCCGATGTACACCGAGGCCGGCGCGCCGCACCGCGTGATGCCATGCCCGAACACGGAGGCGTGCATCGCCGACGCGTTCTGGATGGGCTTCCGCGCGCTGATGGGCGACGAGGCGACGACACGGGCCGTGGCGCGCGCCGTGGCCGGGGCGCTACTTTAGCGCCGATACTTTCTCGATCGCCTTCGCGAAGTCGTTCGGCGAAAGCAGCCGCTTCACCGAACCGTTGGCGGCGCGGACCACCTGCGCGACGAGGTTGTCCGGCAGCCCGGCGATGCGCGTAACACCGAGGAAATGCGGGTTCGGCAGCGTCTGCGCCAGTTCGCGGATGCGCGGCGTTACCTTGCCGTACCAGCCCCAGACGGGGCCGAGGAAGACGACCGCGTCGGAGTTCGCCGCCGGCGTCTGCAACTTCTCGAGCACCGTTTCCATGAACGCGGTTTCGTTCGGGCCTTTCAGTGTTTCGAGCGACACGACGCCGAGGTTCACCTCCGCCACGGCTCGCCCCAGTCGCGCCAGTTCGCGCCGGTTGAAGCCGTTGCTCGTGTAGATGATCTTTCGGTTCCGCGCGTCGACCGCGATGACGTTGGCCTCGGTGGCCTTCGTCTGATCGAGCAGCGCCGTCAGGCTGGTGAGCAGCACGCTGCGATCGTAGGAGGACAGGCGCACCATGTTGCGGCGCGGGAACAGGGGCGCGGCGTCGATGACGACGGTGAGCCGGTAGGGCGGGCCGTCCTTGTTGAGCCCGCGCCAGCGTTCGTCGCCGACGGCGATGATCTGATTCGGCTCCAGCCGCCCGGCCGGCTTGGGCGCCTTGACGGAGGCGGACCAGTCCTTGCGGCACTCATTGTTCCGGTCGTCGGAGGCGAAGACGCGGATGCGATACTCGCCCGGGCCAAGATAGTAGCCGCCGGTGTATCCGATAGCGGCGTCTTTGGGCAGCGGCCGGTCGGCGGGCGGCTGCTGGAAACGGAACCGCTCCCCGAGGTAGACCGGGCTGCCGTTTTTCGGCGTAATCTCGATGGCGATGCCGAACTCGGCCGGGAGGCGGCCGGAAGAGAACTGCTTCAGCGGAATCGCGAGGTTGAAGCCGGACCAGTGCATGAGCGAGAAGCCCAGCCGCGGCGCGATCTTGTCGATCTCGCAGACCATCGCCTGCGTCGCGGCGGGCCGGGCGAAGATCTGCTGGACCGCTTGCATGGATCGCGTGTCGGGCGAGACCAGGAACTGGGCGAGCAATAGCGCGATCATGCGTGTATCTATTCTGACGCGAATCCGCGGTTTGGTATGCTGCGGGACATGTTACAAGTTCTGTTGGGTTTGATGCTCGCTCTGCCGCTGGTGGCGGGAGATTTGCAGGTCGGCGTGGGGCGGGTCAAAATCACCCCGCAGCAGCCGATTTACCTCTCCGGCTACGCCGCGCGGAAGAAGCCCATGGAGGGCGTCAAACAGGAGCTTTGGGCCAAGGCTCTGGCCTTCTCCGACAAGAAGAACGGGAAGTTCGTCATCGTCACCACCGACCTGATCGGCATGTCGCGCACGCTCTCCGAACGCGTCGGCGCCGAGGTGGAAAAGAAGTACGGCCTGCGCCGTGCGCAGCTGATGATCAACTCCTCCCATACGCACAGCGGGCCCACCGTGCGCGACAACCTCGAGACGATGTTCGACCTCACGCCCGAGCAGAAGAAGGCCATCGGCGATTACGGCAACGGCCTGGTGACGAAGTTGGTCGATGTCGTCGGCGCGGCGCTCGGCGATCTGCAGCCGGCCGAGGTCGAGATCGGCCACGGCACCGGAACGTTCGCGATGAACCGCCGCCTGAACGTGAAGGGCGAAATCAAGAACAGTCTCAATCCGACCGGCCCCGTGGATCAGGACGTGCCGGTCTTCAAGATCACCACGCCGGAGGGCAAGCTGCGCGCTGTGCTGTTCGGCTACGCCTGCCACAACACGACGCTCGGCGGCGATCTCTACCTCGTCCACGGCGACTACGCCGGTGTCGCGCAGGCCGAGATCGAAGCGAAGAATCCCGGCGTCACCGCCCTCTTCATGCTGCTCTGCGGCGGCGACGCCAACCCGCAGCCGCGCGGCACCTATGAGCTCGTCGACAAGCACGGCAAGAGCCTCGCCGCCGAGGTTTCGCGCGTCCTCGGTACGCCGATGAAGAAGGTGAACGGTCCGCTGAAAGCGGCCTGGCATCAGACCGAACTCACCTTCGCCCCGCACACGCGGGCACAGTTTGAAGAAGAGCTGAAGGGCACGAACTGGTTCAAACAGCGCCGCGCCGAAGTGATGCTCCGCGCCTACGACGCGCGCAAGCCCATCACGACGATCCCCTATCCGGTGCAGGCCTTCCGCTTCGGCAAGGGCGTGACGCTGGTCGGCATGGGCGGCGAGGTCGTTGTCGATTTCGCCCTGCGCGTGAAGAAGGAGTTTCCCGCCGAGGACACCATCGTCGCCGGCTACACCAACGACGTGATGAGCTACATCGTCTCCAAGCGCGTCCTCAAGGAAGGCGGCTACGAGCCGGTCGACAGCCACATCTACTACGGCAACCCCGGGCCGTACACCGAGAACATCGAAGAGGAAGTGATGGGCGCCGTCTACAAGGCGCTCAACAAGGTGGGGCGGAAGAAGTAGCCGCCCCTCACTTTTCTGAAAACGTCACCGTCGATTCGGCGTCGAACCGCCGGAAATCGCGGAACGTGTGGATCTGCCGCCAGTGCGACCGCGGGCGCGGCGGACCCGTCCGCAACTCGCCCTCCAGCCGGCTCTTGAACCACAGCCCCGGGGCGAAGCGCGAGTACATCGTCACCAGCCACGACCCCGGCAGGCTGTCCACGCCGCGCCCGATCACCTCGTATTTCAACTGCGCCAGCGCCGCGTCCTCTTCGTCCACCCAGAACGTCATCCGGTAGGCAATCGACTCATTCCCCGGCTTCGGCTCCGCTCGCAGCACCCGTACCTTCCGCCCGCCCAGTTCGGCCTCGCCGAGGTCCGTGTGATCCATCTCGCTGAGGATCGTCTTTCCCGTAAGGTTGCCCACCGTGATCACGTTCGGGCGCGGACGCCGGTCCGCCGCCTGCCGCTCGGTCGCCGTCATCCGGGTCCGTTCCTCCTCCTGGCGCGCGAGCTTGCCGCGCAGCGGCTTCCCGTTGTACGCCACCAGCTTGCGGAACGGCAGACCTTCCAGGTAGATCCACTCGTAGTCCTGCGTGAAGTTCAGCTTCCCGCTCGGCCGCCGGTGTTCGGCGTGTTCGCGGTAGAAGTAGCGCGCCCGTTCCTTTTCCTGGCGCGCCTCGTGGTCGAGCGCTTTTTCGAGCAGCGGATGCTGCGACAGCAGCGCCGGCGCCGCCACGACCAGCAGCCACGCCCGCATCGCCGCTACCGCCCGAAGATGATCTTCTCCGAAGAGAAGAGCCGCGTCGCCACCTGCAGCAGCAGCCACGTCACCGCCGCCGCCACGGCCATCGCGGCCACGTAGGAAAGCACCGACGGAAACTTGCCGCCCAGGATATCCGCCACCATCGCGTACTGCCCGAGAATCGGCAGCGGGTGCATCCACGGGCGGTTCGCGATCGGAAAGAAAACCGTCACGATGCCCGGGATCGTCGGCACGATGACGAGCATGCCCAGGTAGCTCTGCGCCTCCTTGAACGACTTCGCGAAGCACGAGACGAACATCTGCAGCGCCGGCCACACCAGCGCCATCGGCAGCACGGCCGCGAGGATCAGCAATACCTGCCCCGTGCCCAGATGGTTCCGCACGCCCAGCTCTTCGAGCGCCAGCCGCGACAACACCACCAGCATGATTCCCAGCGTCACCAGCATGCCCAGAATCGCCGCGCCCGTCGCCGCCAGCCACTTGCCCAGAATCAGTTCCCGCCGGGGCATCGGAATGATCAGCAGCGGCTCCAACGACCCGCGCTCCCGTTCGCCCGCCGTCGAATCGCTCGCAATCGGCATCGCCGCCGTAAACAGCGCCAGCACCAGAAACATCGGGATGAAGTTGAAGATCATCGCCGCCCGCTGCTGCGCCGTCGCCACCTCCACCTGCTCCACCTTCAGCGCCTGCGCCATCACCGGACTCACCCCGCGCGCCATCAGCCGCAGGCTCCCCGTCTCGCCCGAAAAGGCCGACAACAGGTTGTTCAGCCGCGACACCTTCGACCGCGTCGACTGGCTGGTGACGTCGGAGACCACCTTCACCGGCGCGGGCAGCGACTTCCGGAACCGCTCGGCAAACTCCTTGTCGATGATCAGCACGAAGTCCGCCTTCCGGTCCCGCACCGCGGCCTCCGGATCAGCCGGTCCGTCGATCACCTCGATCCCGCTCTGCTGCGTCAGCCAGTTCACCAGAACCGGCGCGTGCTCCCGCCCGATCACCGGAATCTTGATCTCCTGCGCGCCCTTCTGCTGGCTCGCCATCTGGCTGAACATGAAGCCGATCATCGCCGGTCCGAACAGCGATCCGATCACCAGCGAATACAGCGCCCGGCGGTCCCGGAACCCGTCGATCCACTCTTTCCGCAACACCGTCAGAATGCGATTCATGCCGCCGCTCCATGCTGGCCCGCCAGCGCCACGAACGCGTCTTCGAGCGACGTCTTCCCCGTCTGCTCCAGCAATTCCTCCGCCGTCCCTTCGGCCACCACGCCCCCGTGGCTGATCACCACGATCCGGTCGCACAGCGCCGAGACCTCCTGCATCACGTGGCTCGAAAACACGACGCACCGCCCCTCCGCGCGCAGGTGCCGGATCAACTCCCGCACCGCCCGCGTACTCATCACGTCCAGCCCGTTGGTCGGCTCGTCGAGCAGAATGTTCTGCGGATTATGCACCAGCGCCCGCGCCAGCGCGATCTTCGTCCGCTCGCCGTGCGAGAACCCGCCCACGCGCCGGTCGATGATCCCGCCCAGGTCGAGCAGTTCCACCCACTTGCCGATCCGCCTGTCGAGCTCCGCGCCTGCGATTCCCTGCAGGTTCCCGTAGTAGACGATGTGTTCCCGCGCCGTCAGCCGCGGATACAGCCCCGAGATGTCCGGCAGCACGCCGATCCGCGCCTGCGCCTCCAGCGGCCGCGTCACCATGTCGATGCCGTCGATGTGCACCGTCCCGCCGGCCGGCTTCAACAGCCCGTAGATCATCCGCAGCGACGTCGTCTTGCCGGCCCCGTTCGGCCCCAGCAATCCCGTCACCGCGCCGTCCGGCGCCACGAACGAGACGTCCTTCACGGCGACCACGTCGCCAAACTGCTTATGCAGATTCCGCGCTTCAATCATGGCTTCGGCTCCGGTCCATAAGGCGCCAGCACAAACGGCGGCCGCTTCACCTGTTCAATGCACGCCGGGTCCAGGTTCGCCGCCGTGCCCTCCTGCAGAAACTGCGCCATCAACCTCGGGACGCACCCAACGCCCGCCGCGCCGTGCCCGGTCGCCGGCACGGTCAGGTGCCGGGCGTTCTTCCACGCCTTCGCCACCTGCTCGCCCCACGCCGGCGGCGTCACCGGGTCGAGGTCGCCGCTCAGGATCAGCGTCGGCACTTCGAGCGGCGTCATCTCGTAATAGGAGGCGTCCACCTTCCCCTTCGGCCAGAACTCGCACGGCTTCATCCGCAGCCGCGCCATCTCCTCGCCGAGGAACGTCGCGGCATTCGCCGTCGCGACCGACGCCGGATCGATGCGCGGCGCGTCCTCGCTGCAGACCACCGAAAAATGCATGCCCTGCGCGATGGTCGCCGCCGAGGGATCGAACGCCGAGCCCAACGCGAAAAATCCGGTGTAATTGCCTTTTTCCGCCTGCTCGATCAACAGCGGCACCAGCGACGCCGTCTTCGGCGAATACAGCGCCGAGAAAACGATCCCGCCCAACACCAGCCTCTTCACGTCGCCTTCCCGCTCCAGGCCGGAGCGCGGGTGTACGTACCGGATCTTCTTCTCCGGCGCCCGCAGCAGCGCCTCGAACCGCTCGGCCAGCCGCGGAAACCTCGCGCCGCACTGCTTGTCCGCCGCGCAGTCCCGCATCAGCAACTCCAACGCCCGCTGCCCGTCCCGCGCCATATAGAGCGGCAGTCGCATATCGACCGGCGCCACGCCGTCGAGGATCACCGCCCGCGTCCGCTCCGGATACTGCCGCGCGTACACCATCGCCGCCCGCGTCCCGTAGGATCCGCCATAGAGGTTGATCCGTTCGTAGCCCAGGAACGCCCGCACGTCGTCGAGATCGGCCATCGCCACCGGCGTCGTGTACTTGGTCAGGTCCGCCTTCTTCTCCAACTCCGCCATGCAGGCCCGCAGCCGGCCCAGGAACTTCGCCTCGTCGTAGGCTTCCTCGTCGTCCTCGTTCTTGCACTCCAGCGGATTCGACTTCCCCGTTCCGCGCTGGTCCACGAACACCAGGTCGCGGTCCGCGCCGATCCGCCGCATCATGTCCCGGCCCAATCCCGCGATCGCCGCCGCCCCCTGCCCCGGTCCGCCGGCCAGGAAAAACAGCGGGTCCTTCGCCGCCGTCCGTTTCAGCGCCGGAAAGACGATGATCCGCAGCGCGATCTTCCGCCCCGCCTTCGTCTCCCGGTTCTCGAAAACCTCGTAGGTGCCGCAATAGCCTTCGATCGGCCCTTCGCCGTTGCGGCACGGGCGCAGCCGGTCGATCGCGTGATCGTCCCGTAATCCGCCGCAAGCGGTCAGCAGCAGTGGGACTGCGGCCCACGGAATAAGGCGCATAGGCTTCTATTGATTCAAATAGCGCCGCATTCGATCCACCGCTTCCATTAAATTCTCGAAGGAATTCGCGTACGAGAACCGGATGTACCCGTTGCCGAACTCGCCGAACGACCCGCCGTTGAGGCACGCCACGCCCGCCTCGTACAGCAGTTCGTCGGCCAGTTGCTTCGACGTCCGCCCCGTCCCTTCGATGTTCGGAAACGCGTAGAACGCGCCCTGCGGCACCTGGCACCGGAACCCGCGGATTGTATTCAATCCCGCGATAAACGCGTCCCGCCGCCGCTTGAACTCGGCCACCATCGCCAGCGGCGCATCCTGCGGCCCGGTCAACGCCGCCATCCCCGCCCGCTGAATCATCGACGCCGTGCACGAGTTCGAATTCACCATCAGCTTGTTCACCGGATCCACCAGCCACGCCGGCATCACGCCGTAGCCCAGCCGCCATCCGGTCATCGCGTAAATCTTCGAAAACCCGTCGAGAATAATCGTCTTTTCCTGCATCCCGGGCAGGGAAGCGATCGACACCGGCTGCTCGTCGTACCAGATGCGCGAGTAGATCTCGTCGCTCAGCACCACCAGGTCCCGCTCCCGCACCAGGTCCGCGATCGCCCGGATATCCTCGGCCGGAATCACCCCGCCTGTCGGATTCTGCGGCGAGTTCAGGATGACCATCTTGGTCTTGTCCGTCAGCGCGTCCTTGAACCGGTTCAGGTCGAACGAAAACCCGCGCTCTTCCACCAGCGGCATCGGCACCGGCGTGGCGCCCAGAAACCGGATCATCGATTCATAGATCGGAAACCCCGGGTTCGGATAAATAACCTCATCGCCCTCTTCGAGCAGCGCCATCATCGGGAAAAACAGAATCGGCTTCCCGCCCGGCACCACGCACACATGTTCCGGCCCGGCTTTAATCCCCCGCGTCGCGTTCACATGGTCCGCGATCACCTGCCGGAAATCCGGATACCCCTGCGTCGGCCCGTAATGCGTCCAGCCCTCGTCGAGCGCCTGCTTGGCCGCCGCGATCACGTGCGGCGGCGTCTCGAAGTCCGGCTCCCCGATCTCCAGGTGCACCACGCTCTTGCCCTGCGCTTCCAGCGCACGCGCCTTCACCAGCACCTCGAAGGCGGTCTCAATCAGAATGCGGTCCATCCGCGACGCGAGTTTCATGAAATCTTCCGGAAAATGTTTACGCCGTCCACCACGGCATCGACTGCTACTCTATCGCCAATCTCCACCCGCTCGCCCGGCGCCGTCCGCCCGATCAGCCGCGGCCCGCCCTCCTGCTCCACCAGCACCAGTTGATACGGCGCCAATTCCGCCAGTTCGGCCGGCGGCGACCACACCAGCGTCTCCGAATACACCGTCATCGCTTACCCCTTCCCCAGGATCGTCACGACGCTCGTCGCCCCCGATCCGCCCAGATTCTGCGCCAGCCCGATACCGGCCTTCTCCACCTGCCACCCCGTCGCCCGTCCCCGCAACTGCAGCGTGACGTCGGCGATCTGCGCCACCCCCGTCGCCCCCACCGGATGCCCCTTGCTCTTCAACCCGCCCGACCGGTTCACCGGAATCGGCCGCGCCTGGCTCCACGGCCCGCCCTCTCCCTTGGCGCAGAACCCCAACTCCTCCACCGCCAGAATCTCGGCGATCGTGAAACAGTCGTGCACCTCGGCGAAGTCGATGTCCTTCGGCCCTATGCCCGCCATCGCGTACGCCCGCCGCGCCGCCTCCTCGATCGCCGGCAGTCGCGTAATGTCGGCCTTCTCGCACAGCGCCACGTGGTCGGAGGTCTGCGCGCACCCGAGCACCCGCACCCCTCCCTTCGCCGCCGTCAGCACCACCGCCGCCGCCCCGTCGCTCACCAGCGAACAGTCGAACAGCGTCAGCGGCTCGGCGATCGGCTTCCCCGCCAGCGCCTGCTCGAGCGTGATGACTTTCTTCAAGTGCGCGTACGGATTCGTCGCCCCGTAGGCGTGGTTCTTCACCGCCACGTGCGCCAGATGCTCCCGCGTCGTGCCGTACTGATGCATGTGCCGCCGCGCGATCATCGCGAAGATCGCCGGAAACGTCGCCCCGGGATTCCCCTCGGCCGCCACGTCGCCCGCCATCGCCAGAATCTGCGCCACCCGCGCCGTCGGCTGCGAGGTCATTTTCTCCACGCCGCACACCAGCACCGTATCGTAGATTCCGTGCGCCACCGCCTGCCACGCCGCGTGAAACGCCGCGCCCGATGACGCGCACGCCGCCTCGTACCGCGTCGCCGGAATTCCGGTCATCCCCGCCGCCCCGGCTATGTAGGGCGCCAGGTGGCTTTGCCCCGTAAAACTCGGCCCTGCAAAGTTTCCCAGGTAAAATGCCTGCACCGCGCCGGCCGTCAAACCAGCGTCAACCAGCGCATTTTCAATAGCTTCCACGGCCAGCGACCGGAGGTCCCGGCCGGCGAAGGCGCCAAACGGAGTCTTCCCGGCTCCTGCAACGGCTACTTCCCTCATATAATTCAGGATAGCCGCATACGAGGCCCTTGGAATTTTCTTTGCACGTCTAGACTGGTTCCAACGTCAAGCCTTTGTAGGTGCGATGCTGACGGTGCACATGAGCGATCCGGTTCGTCCAACGGCGGGCAGCCAGGCGCAGGAGACTGCGGAGCTACAGAACCGCTTTATCCAGGAGCACATGCGCCGTGTGTTCCTCATCATCTATCGCATCGTCGGTAACGTCGCCGATGCCCAGGACCTCACGCAGGAGGCCTTCATCAAGGTGCTCCAGCGCAGCGAACAGTTGAAGGATCCGGAAAAAGCCGCCCACTGGCTCTCCCGCATCGCCTCCAACACCGCTATCGATTTCCTCCGCCGCCACGGCCGCGTCAACTTCACCGAAATCGACTCGCTCGTCGATCCGCTCGTCGCCGAGCCCTCCCAGAACCCCGAACGCGCCGTCCTCCGCCGCGAACAGGCCGAGCGGCTCGAAGACGGACTCCGCCAGCTGACCGAAAAGGAACGGACGGCCCTCATCCTCCGCGACGTCGAAGACGTTCCCGCCGAAGAGGTCGCCCGCCAGATGAACTGCTCGATGGCCACCGTCCGCAGCCACATCGCCAACGCCCGCATCAAGTTCCGCCGCTACCTGGAAAGGAGGAAAGCGTGAAACATCCCTCCATCTCCAATCTCGCCCTCTTTGCCGGAGGCGAACTCCCGTGGTGGACCCGCTGGACGATGGCCCGCCACATCGGCGCCTGCGACCAGTGCCGCCACGAAATCGAAGCCTTCCGCGAAGTCCAGTCAACCGCCCGCCTCGAAGTCGAAGAGCTTCCCGCCGGCGTCAACTGGGACCGCCTCGCCGCCGAAATGCGGGCCAACATCCGCCTCGGCCTCGAAGCCTCCGACGCCATCAGCGCCTACGCTCCCGCGCCCGTCGCCCCGCCCGCTCCGGCGTTCTCCTGGCGCATGGCCGCCCTCGCCGGCGGTTTCGTCCTCCTCGTCTCGCTCGGCTACTGGATGGGCGCCGTCCGCAAATCCGAACAGCTCGCCGTCCTCCGCGGCCCCGAACCCGTCGTCGTCGAAGCCTCCGAGCGCGGCGTCGGCATGTCGGACGGCAGCAAGGGCATGGAACTGCAAGGCCCGCGCACCAGTCCGCGCGCGGCCATCGTCACGGTCAGCACCACCGGCGCCGCCGGCGCCCAGTATGTCGACGAAGAAACCGGCCAGATCACGGTGAACCAGGTCTATGTGGAGTAAAGCCGCCATCCTCATCGCCGCCGCCGCGGCCTGCCTCGCGCAGGACGCCGGCGTCGACCTGCGCGGCGGCCTCAAGATCAACCTCCCCAAGGACGCCCCCCTCGCCGTCGCCTCGCTCGACCTCGGCCCGTCGAAAGCCACCGCGCGCGGCGGCGCGGTCATGCTCGACCTCCACGCCTCTCTCCGCCTGCGCAACCTGAGCGCCAAGCGCGTCAAAGGCGTCACCCTCCTCGTCCTCGCCCAGGACGTCTCGGCCGGCGGCAAAGGTTCCGTCGCCGTCCCGTCCCTCGACGTCGCCCCCGGCGAAGACTTCCCCGTCCGCATCGACCTCCGCCTCGTCCGCCCCGTATCGAGCGGCGCCGAGCCGCTCGTCCAGGTCCTGCTCGACGGCGTCCTGTTCGACGACCTCGGCTTCTTCGGCGAAAACCGCCTCAACTCCCGCCGCCAGCTCACCGTCTGGGAACTCGAAGCCCGTCGCGACCGCAAGCACTTCCAGCAACTTCTCGAAGCCAAGGGCCCGGACACGCTGCAAAAAGAGATCCTCGCCGCCATGGCGCGCCAGGCCGACCGGCCCCGCGTCGACGTCCAGGTCGTCCGCCGCGGCTCTCTCCCGCGCGCCGAAAACGCCCCCGCCACGAACTACGAAATGGATCGCGAAGTGAAGTTCAGCTTCCTCCGCATGCCCGACGCTCCCGTCGAACTCATGGCCGGCGCGGCCCGCATCGCCGGCGACGAGGCCAAGGCCCCCCAGCTCGACATCCGCAACCGCGAAGCAAAGGCCATCCGCCACGTCGAAATCGGCCTCGCCTTGAAGGACGTCAACGGCCAGGAGTTCTTCGCCGCCACCGTTCCCTACGATGCCCCGCTGCCCGCCCAGGGCAAGGCCGCCCTCCGCGATTCGGCCGCGGTCCGCGTCCGCAACACCGGCGGCGGCCGCCTCGTCCTCGAATCGATGGCCGGCTTCGTCAACAACGTCGAGTTCGCCGACGGCGCCTACTGGATCCCCTCCCGCGCCGACCTCTCCGACGCCCGCCTCGGACGCCTCGTCCCGCCGTCGCCCGAAGAGCAGCGCCTCGTCCAGCTCTACCGCCGCAAAGGCCTGCAGGCCCTCGTCGAAGAGCTAAAGAAGTAGCCCGCGCACGCGCAGCCAGTCGAGGAACCGCCCCGTCCACTGCGTCACCGGCAGCGGCCGGTCCTTCATGCCGAACCCGTGCCCGCCCGTCGAATAGACGTGCAGCTCGCCTGATACCCCGGCCCGCTTCAGGTCCAGGTAAAACTCCGTGCTGATCGCCGCGCTCAGTTTGTCGTCGTCGGCGTGCACCAGAAACGACGGCGGCGTGTTCTTGTCGATCTTCTTCGTCTCGGGCCGGATGTAGGGATAGATGAGCGCCAGGAAATCCGGCCGCGAACTCACCGGGCTCAGCTCATAGTGCATGCCCGTCAACGCCGCCAGTTCCCCGCCCGCCGAAAACCCCATCATCCCGATCTTCCCCGGGTCCACGCCCCACTCCTTCGCCCGCGTCCGCACGATCTCGATCGCCCGCCGCCCGTCGGCCCGCACATGGTTGTCCACCGTGATCGATCCGTCGGCCCCCTCCGCCCGCGCCAGCCGGTACTTCAGCACGAACGCCGCAATCCCGTTCCGGTTCAGCCACCGCGCCACGTCCCAGCCCTCGTGGTCGATCGCCAGATGATGATGCCCGCCCCCGGGCGCGACCACCACGCCCACCCCCGTCGCCTTCTCCGGTAGAAACACCGTCAGCGACGGATTCGGCACGCTCGCGATCCGCTCGTTCTTGATCGTCTCCTGCCCCGGCACCCGCTGCGATTCCGGCCACAGGTACACCACGTCCTGCCCAAACCCCGCCACCGCGAACGCCGAGGCCAGCAGCGCCAGCCTCACAACACGATCTCCCGGAAGCAGCCCCGCAGGTCCATCTCGTACTCAATCGTCACGATCGGCGGCCGCGAGTAGTGCCACGTGATCCCGTGAATCCCCGCCTTCCCCAGCGGCCGGATGATCTCGCTCGCCAGGAACGAACAAACCGGATGCACCGTGTAGACTTCGGTCGTCGTCACCTGCGCCCAATCCACCCCCAGCCCCTGCAGCCGCCCCGCCATCAGCCCCATCACGTACCGCGTCTTTTCCCGCAGCGCCTCCGTCGTCGTCTCGCCCTTCCGGATCACGTCCTCCGGTTTCAACGACCCTTCCGGCAACTCGCCCGCGCCCGCCACGACGAAGCTCTTCTCCTTCCGCGCGCTCTGCGTCGTATAGCTGAACCCGTACAGCGACGGCACCGCCGGCGCCCCGATCTCCGGGGCGATGTTCGTCCGCGCCACCGGGTTCGTCCCGTCCAGGAAAATGTCCCACGACTTCAGCACTTCCACGTAGCCGGCGTTGAACTCGCCGAACCCCGCGAACGTGAACGGCTTTGGCGAACGCAGCTCCATGCCGCACATCGCCTGCAGCGGCCGCTTCACCGCCTGCAAGTGCGCCTTCACGCGCTCGAAGCCCTGCGCCAGCGGCACCGGTTGCAGAAATCGCGCGTGCACGATCTCGTACCCCTTCTCGGCCACCGCGCCCGCCGAATACGGTGCAATGCCCTTCAGAAACGAATAGTTGCCTTTAGGATTGGGAAGAAGCATGGTTTAGGGTAACCCGAAAACAAAGATGGCCGATTGCGACGCGATCGCGACGTACTGCTTCCCGTCCACCGCGTACGAAATCGGCGAGGTGATGATGTTGGCGCCCGTGTAGTAGTGCCACAAATACTTGCCGGTCTTCGAATCCAGCGCGATCAGATTCCCGTCGTTGCTCGACGCGAACACCACGCCCCCCGCCGTCGCCACGTTCCCCGTCGCCGACGAACCCACGTGCAGCGGGAAATCCCACTTCTTGATCCCCGTCGTCGCCTCCAGCGCCCGCACCGACCCCGGCGCCCCGACCTTCGGGTCCACCTCCACGCCGCCCCCCGTATACCCCTCGCCCGGCACCGGGCTCTTCGTCACGCTCGTGTACGTCGCGCACGCCTCCCGCACACTTACCAGCAGAAAACCCGTCGCCGGATCGTACGAAGGCGAACCCCAGTTCGCCGTCCCCGCCGCATCCGGACAAACATAGTTGCCCTGCGGCGTCGGCGTCGTATTCGGCAGCACGATCGGCCGGCCTTTGTCATCCAGCCCCTTCGCCCACGTCTGTTTCGCAAACTCGCGCCCGCCCAGAAACTCGCCCGTCACCCGGTCCAGGACGTAGTAGAACGCGTTCCCCTGCGCCGTCACCACCAGCT
>CAYMTH010000036.1:0-16578 GCA_964393235.1 uncultured Solibacteraceae bacterium
ATTCGCCGAGCACCACGCCAAACCCTCCGAGGACCTGATGACGCAGGTGTCGACTTATCTCGCGGTATTGATCGGCGGCGTGACGTTTAGCGGGTCGATGGTGGCGTGGGCGAAGCTGAGCGAGCGGGTGTCGAGCAAGGCCTTTTTGTTTCAGGGACAGCAGATCGTCAACGGGGCGCTGGTGGTGGCGATCGTCGCGGGCGGCGTTTTGTTCTGCGTGAACCCGGCGGTGGCTTACCCGGTGCTCATCGTCTGTATCGTTCTCTCGCTGGTGCTAGGCATTATGGCGGTGATTCCGATCGGCGGTGCGGACATGCCGGTGGTGATTTCGCTGCTGAACAGCTATTCGGGCATGGCGGGCTGCGCGGCGGGGTTTGTGATCGTCAACAGCGTGCTGATCGTGTCCGGCGGCCTGGTGGGCGCGAGCGGGATCATCCTGACGGCGATCATGTGCAAAGCGATGAACCGGTCGCTCGGCAACGTGTTGTTCAGCGGATTCGGGGCCGCGCCGACCGCTTCCGCGGAAGTGGTGAAGGGCGAAGTGAAGCCATTGTCGCCGCAGGAGGCGTACCTGGTGCTGGAGGCGGCGCGCAACGTATTGTTCGTGCCTGGCTACGGGCTGGCGGTGGCGCAGGCGCAGCACGCGGTGCGTGAACTGGCGCAGTTGCTGGAAGACAATGGCGCCGAGGTGGCCTACGCAATCCATCCGGTGGCCGGGCGCATGCCGGGACACATGAACGTGCTTCTGGCGGAAGCCGACGTTCCGTACGAGCAACTGATCGAAATGGATACGGCGAATCACCGGATGGCGAACGTCGATGTGGCGATCGTGATCGGCGCAAACGACGTGGTGAACCCGGCGGCGCGCATCGATAAATCGAGTCCGCTGTACGGAATGCCGATCATCAATGTCGACCAGGCGCGGACAGTGTTCGTGCTGAAGCGGTCGATGGCGTCGGGCTTTTCGGGTGTTGAGAATCCGCTGTTCTACTACGAGAATGCCCGGATGATCTTCGGGGATGCCAAGGCGACAATTCAGGCGATGAGCGCGGAGTTCAAGGCGGCGTAGGCGGCGCTGCTAGAATGAGGGTTCACGACCGAGGAGGACGGCTTCGATGAGCACCATCAACCTGGAAAACTACGCCGACTTGCGGGACATCTCGCGGCAATTTTGCGCGACCTTGCAGGGCCGGGCGACCGGGCACCTGGAAACGGTGCGGGCGTTGTTTCGGCCGGGCGCCGTTTTCGGGCCGTTTATGGCCGGAAGCCACAAGGACGCTCCTCGTGACGCGGCGACCTCCATGGCGCAGTTCCGCGCGTATTTCGCCGAGGTGGCGGCGGCCAAGCCGTTCAGTCTCGATCCGTCGGTGCCGGAGCCCTTCGAGACGGTGTTCGGCACGCCGGCGATGCATCCCTATGTCTATTCGCACGAAGTGACGACGCGCACGGGGCCGCGGACGGTGCAGGTGACGTCGCCGCTCGAGTGGGTCTTGAGCTTTCCGGAGTATCCGTTCCCGAAGCTGCGCGAACTGGTGTTCGCGCCCAAGCGCGACGCCGATGAGCTGAAGGCCATCGCGATCCCATATGCGGCGTTGCATTTCGTCGTGATGCGGAACCCGCAGGTGCTGGCTCTGTTTGAAGCACTGCGTTTTCCGATTACGTCGGAGAAATTGCCGGGCTTCGGCAGTTTCCCGCTGCTTGTGATGCGCGCGCCGGCCGGCACGGTGCGGCCACCGGACGACGTTATCGGCCAGGTGATCAAGTACGCCGGCGCGGACGTGGTGGAAGAGGTATTGGACTACGAGCAGTGGACCAACCTGCGCGATCCGTACGCGGAGCTGTTCCGGCCGGTCGGCGAATCGATGCAGTTCTAGGGTCTGCGTGCTTCGACGACCCTGCCCGGCGGCGGGGCCACGATGCGGCCGGAGCGCGCGGCGTGGCCGTAGAGCGCGAGGGTGAGCGGGATATCGGTGGTGCGGTAGTCGAGCCGTCGAAATCGCCCGGCCAGCAGCATCGACTGGCGCTCGACCACCTGCCCCTCGAGCGCGACCGTGTACTGCTTCTCCGGGTCGAGCGAGGTGCGCAGGATCTTGTAGCCGTCGGGGGCGGACGGGTCGTACGAATAGCTCATGCCGGAGACCTGCACGAGGCGTCCTGCGCCGGGCGAGTCGACGCGCAGCGGCTGGTCCTTTTTCGGGTGCGGGACGTTGTCGTCGAGGATCCGCTCGATGTCATGGCCGGTCAGCGTGACGGTGACGAGAAGCTGGTCAAACGGCCGCGAGCATTGGATCAGGTCGACGATGTCGACCGCGCCGCGAGGGAGGGGAAGGCCGCGATAGGCCCACGCGCCATAAAGGGCGATGTCGGCTCCGGTCGCCGCGCGCATGGCGTCGGCGATCCATGTGCCGAGGGGCTTCTGGACGCCCCGCATGTCGAGCGATTCCGGGGCGGTGGCGACGGGATGGCGGCGCCAGTCCACGGTGCGGGGCGTGGCCGGCTCGAGCCGTGCGGTCCAACCGTGGGTGATTCGCAGTTGCTGGCCCACCGGGATCGGCGCGGTCCAGATGAGATTGCCGTTGATCGCGATCGGGACGCCGTGCGCGGTGTCGAGGAAGTAAGGGTCGGGGACGAACGTGAACTCGGCGATGTTGTGGACGGTGAAGTTGACGCGCCCGCCGCCGGGAGCTTCGGCGAGGATCGTCGCCATACGGCCGGGCGAGGCGATGGATTCGATGCAGGTCCAGAAAGCGCAACCGTGCAGCGGTGTGTCGGTTTCGAAACTGTAGCGGCGGGGGTGCGGGTCGCGGCGGTGTTTGGAAAGCCAGGCGAAGACGCGATCGAAGTCCTTGACGGGGCCGTTGTGCCCTTCGCCGGGCAGGGCTTCGAGCACGGCGATGGCGCCGAATTTGCGGGCGCGTTCGATCCCGGGCGCAACACCGCGGTGGTAATACTCGTCGTCGTTCGCGCCGGCGATCCAGAGCGTGGGCACGGCGGCCAGATTGCGGGCCAGCCACGGGTAGCTGTAGGCTGCGGCGAGCGGCGCGGCGGCGGCGAACAGGTCGGGATGCCGCATGGCGAGGTAGGTGGCGCCTGTGCCGCCCATCGAGTGCCCGGTCACATAGATCCGCGCCGGGTCCACGGGGTATCGCTTCTTCACCTCTTCGAGGACTTGCAGGACATCGTTTTCGCCGATCCCGCGGTATTCGGTCACGCCGCGCCCATACGGGCTGACGACGAGCATACCGTGCTTGTCCGCCGCCTGTTTGAGTGAGATGTGCTGGTAGGCCGCGTCATCGAAAAGGGTGTTTTCGTTGCCGCTGGTGCCGTGCATGGCGATGACGAGCGGCGCCGGCGCGGTGTAGTGCCGCGGAATATAGAGCCGGTAGGGCTGCGTGCTGCCGTCGATCGTGGACACGTAGGACAATCGGAGGTCCTGCGCGGCAGCCGAGAGAAGGAGCATCCAGAGCGCGAAACGAGCCATTGGGAAAGCTTATTTCATTTGGCGGTCGCGTGACGGCGGATGTACTCCTCGATCCGCTTCGTGCGGGATGCGGCGCCAGGACCGATATAGTGAAACGCCTCGGCGTACTCGACGCCGTATTGCTGCCCGAGCGCCCGGCAGCGCGTCAGGACGAACTCGCGGATGTAGTTGCGTTCGGCCGTGGCGTCGTCGTCGCCCAGCAATGGCAACCGTTGGCCTTTGCGGGCCAGATCGGCGCGCAGTCGGCTTCCGAGGTGTCCGGCCGGACCCTTGGCGCGATTGGCCCGGTTCGCCTCGATCACCTTTCCGATCTGGGCGCTGACGTCGACGACGCGCGTGATCTCAGGCCGGCGGGCGAAGTAGTATTTTTCCTCGACGGTCTTCGCCGGGTGTCCGAGCGCAATCTGTTCCGGAAAATCGTGGGCGCGGCCGGCCATCCAGCAGGCCGCCTCGACGGCGCGGGCGGTCGTGTAATGGTCCGGGTTTTCCTCGTCGTGCGCCCACGGGTCCCAGCACACCACCGTGTCAGCCTTGAGCGCGCGGATCAGGAAGATCAACCGTCCGATCACTTCGTTCAATGAGACATCGGCCATGCGGTGGTTGTTGTAGTTCAGGTCGAAGTGGGCCTTGCAGCCGAGGATCCGGGCCACCTCCGCGTTATCGCGTTCGTTGCCGAGGACGTGTTCGCCAATCGTTCCCGGGGTGCCGAGGCCCGGCGCGTCGCCCATGTCGTCGTTGGTTGCGCGCACGAGATAACCGGTGTAGCCCTCCTCGATCAGCTTGGCAACGGTTCCCGCGGCCGACAATGGGATGTCGTCGGAGTGGGCCTGAATGGCCAGCAGCACCTTTCCGGCGTGCGGCCGGTTGGGTTGGGGACGCTCAAGGAATGGGGCCGCCGGTTGGGCGGGGACTGCCGCGGCGGCGGCCGTGACGGCGAGGACGTGCTGGATAAAGTCGCGGCGAAGCATGGCCGGATTATATCCATGGAGGGAAACCCGGCGCGCGACTTCAGGATCTGACGACGAACGTGGCGACCGACTGCTGCAGCGACTGCGCGATGGCGTAGAGGTCGCGCGTGGCGGACCGGGATTCGCTCGCGCCTTGGCTGGCCTGCCGGGCGCTTGCGGCAAGTTCCTGTACCGACTCAGCGATGTCGCGGGTGGCCGTCGTTGCTTCCTGCAACTGTTCGTCGATTCCTCTGGTGACCACCGACTGTTCTTCGACGGCTGCCGCAATGGTGCTCGATACCATGTTGACCGAGGCGATGATCTTCGATAGCGAGCGAATCGATTCGACCGCCTCTGTTGTCTGTGATTGCACACTGGTGATGCGGTCGCTGATCTCCTCGGTAGACTTCGAGGTCTGCGATGCTAGCTCCTTTACCTCTGCCGCAACCACCGCGAATCCTCGTCCGGCCTCGCCGGCCCGTGCCGCTTCGATCGCGGCGTTGAGCGCCAGCAGGTTGGTCTGATTGGCGATGGTCGAGATTACAGACACGACATTGCCGATCTGCTTGTTGGCCCCTTCGAGGACTGTGAACAGTTCATTGGCGGACGTAGCCGCATCGCTCGCCTGGCGCGCGAGGTCAGCCGAGGCGGCCGCTTGGGCGGCGATCTCCCGAATCGACGCCGACAGTTCGACCCCGCTCGCCGACACCGACTCCAGCCGCTGGGACACCGATGCCCCAGCGCTGCTGAGCCTTGTCGCGGTTGTGGCGGTCGTTTCCGCGGCGTTCGAGATCTCGTCACTGCGAGCCGTCATGCCCTCGCTCGTCTCATGAATCGACTCACTGGATTTTCCGATGAGGGCGAAGGTCGCCCCGATCTGCTCCAGGGCATCGTTCAATGCGGCCGCCATCCTCGCCACTTCCTCGCCACCCTCGACGGCAGCCCGCTCGTCCAGTTGGCCCTTTGCCACCCGCTCCAGCGTCATCACCATTCGTTCGACGGGGCGCGTGACGGAGCGCCCGATCCACACCGCGGCAGCGAACAGAATGGCCGCGCCGATTCCGCAGAAGAGCACCAGTTGGTTTCTGGACCGGTGCGTGTGCTCGCGGGCGTGCTCAGCCGTTGTCGCAGCGAGCTTCTCTATCCGGTCACTGAGCAATTCGTTCTGCTCCTCCAATTCGCGGAATGCGTTGAGAAAGCCGGGCAACTTGCGATTGGCGGCGCGCGCGTCTTTGAAGGCCAGGGCGCAGATCTCCTCGGCGGTGGCGAGGTAGGTCTCGAGCTTGGCGTTGCTATCCCGCAGGAGTCCGTGAATCTCGGGATTCAGCGCGATCGACTGATTCTTTTTCACCGCCTCGCGGAACCAGGCCGCATGGGCGCGGAGTTCCTTCTCCGTCTCCTCGCGTCCGCTGAGCCGCCCGAGCGCCCCGTACACATCGCCGCGGATCGCATCGTGCATCATGTCGCTTTCCAGATGGTTGCGCAATGCCTGTCCGGTGGCGGTCACGTCGCCGAGGTTGGCGGCCAGCCCGGTCATCGTCTGATATGCGGTCAGGCCGGCTGCCGCGAGCAGGGCGATCCCCAGCAAACTGAGCCCCTTCAGTCGAAGCGCGATGGAGGTCTGACGGATGCGGTGGGCGAGAGCGTCTTTGGTCGAAGTGGAGTGAGTCATGGAATAGTCCGGGTCTGAAGTACGGGATAGCGCGGGGACGGGTTGTGGTTCGACGTCGAGGCAGTCCCGGTACGAACGCGGGATTCGCTGCCTGGCTTTGGATTTGTACGATTATTGAGAGGGCGTCAACAGCCCTTTGAGGAGTAAGCCTTGCGTTTTACCCGTTTCTGGTTGTTGCTCCTGCCGGTGGCGATGCTCGCTCCGGAAGCGCATGCCTTCTGGCCCGTATCACCCGCCAAGCCAGCGGAGGAGGAAGAGTGCCGGCTGGTGCGTAAAAACCGGCACCGTCCGAAAGTCTGTTCTCGTGGCGGATGTGAGAAGTGTTCCAACCAGGTTTGCGCGAAGGCGAAGTGCGGACAGAAGAAGGGTTAATGGCGTCCCGCTGGTAACAGGGACTGCCGCATCGAGAACCCGACGCCGACGAACCAGCCGACCTGCCTGCCGGCGACAGAATGGCCGGCGAGCACGTCGACCTGGACGTTCTTGCCGATCGGATGTGTCAAGCCTCCATTGAAGACGGTGCTTGTGCCCAACCCCCGATCGATCGACATGTTGTAGAGTTCCGAGTACATGCTCAGATCCCGCCACACGGCGTGGCCCGCGGAGAGCGAGAAGGCGCGGCCAAGAAACCTGCCCTGATCGTCGCTGACCGAGGCCAGATTGATGTTCCAGGACGTGACGAATCCGAGCGGCGCGTCCTTGGCGAAGCACAGCTTAACCTCCGGGTCATAGCCGCCGCCGCGAAACTGCGGATGGCCTTTGGGCACGGAAACGGCGGCGATTACGGCGAAATCCGGCCGCGCCGCGGTCTGGTCGAAAAACTTGACCTTGCCGCCAATGGAAAAGTCGCTGCGGCCGCGAACATGCTCCTCGGCTCCCGTGCTGCTGAGCCGCGACCACGAGTATCCATCACCGGCGAATCGCAGCTCGACGCGCTTGGAGACACCCACGCGCAGGAGCGGGAACGGGCCTGTCAGCGAGCGGGAACGCTCTCCTTCGAGGATCGATCGGTCGATCGCAAAACCGGTCTCGATCTGGAACATGGCCCGGCCTGCCACTTCTGCCGACTCGGTGAAGTCCGGACGGTCCGTCACGAGTTCCGATTGTTCGGGAACCGGCTTGGCCGGTGACTTCGACGGATCGCTCTCCGGAGTGGATGCGAACGCCGCGATCGAAAGCAAACATGGGCCCACGAAAGCCCGCGGATTGAAAAGCATAGTCCCTCTGTGCGTCCCGGACTGCCAGTGGACTACTGGCGCGGTCACGTAATTTCCCGAAGGCGCTGTCTCCTTCGGATTACTTGACTTATCGACGCCAGCCTTACTTGCTTGAATCGATTATTCGCGGGTGGTCACTCCGTACTTTCGGAGCAGCGACGCGGGTGCTGGATCGGCGCCCGCGAAATCACGGTAGATGACCGCCGCCGGCGCGCTGTTGCCGCGTTCCAGGATCTTTTCCCGGAATTGGCGTCCCGACTCTTCGACATTGCCCGCGAAGCGCGTGTATGCATCGGAGTCGAGCATGTCGGACCAGAGATAGGAGTAGTATCCGGCGCTATAGCCACCGCTGAACAGGTGCGAGAACGCTGAGACGGGGTTCGCCTCTTCGATCGGCTTCACGGTCTGGAAACGGTCGTAGATCCGTCGCGCGTAAAGGCGCAAGCCGCCGGGCGCGTCGTCACCCTTGTACTCGCTGTGGAGCAGGATGTCCATCGTGCTTTGCCCGGCCATTCCCAGCAGGCGCGTGCCGCCGCGGAAGGTCCGCGTTTTCCGGATGCCTTCAAACAGCGCGTCGGGCAGGCGCTCGCCGGTTTCGTAGTGGCCGGAGATCGAGAGCAGCGTCTCCTTCTCGAACAGAAAATTCTCCATCAGCTGCGATGGCAGTTCGACGAAATCCCAGGCGACATTGGTGCCGCCGAGCGCGCTGTGCGGCACCCGGCTGAGGGCCTGGTGCAGGAAGTGCCCCATCTCGTGAAACAGCGTCTCGACCTGGCGGTGCGTCAACAACGCCGGGCGGTTGGCGGCCGGCGGAGTCAGATTCGCAAAGATGCCGCCGACGTGCGGCCGCCCCGGATAGCCCGTGATCATCGAGGACTGCCACGCCCCTCCCCGCTTCGACTCGCGCGGAAACAGGTCCAGGTAAAGGTAAGCAATGACGTTCCCGTTCCGGCTCACCCGGTAGTACTCGACACTCGGGTCGAGTACCTGCCGGTTCTCTACCTTAGTGAAATCGACGCCGTGCAGCCGCTTCACGAAACGGAACAGGCCCTCCTGCACGCGTGGCAGCGGGAAATAGGGGCGGAGCGTCTCCTGCTCGATTCCGTTGATCTTTTTCGAATACTTGTTGGCGTAGTAGGCGACGTCCCATGGTTGCAGCGCGGGCGCGCCCTCACCCTCTATTTCCCGCCGGAAGGCCTGTAGTTCGGCCAGTTCCCGTTCGGCCGCCGGACGTGCCGCGGTTTCGAGAGTGGAGAGAAAACGCAGCACATTCGCCCCGGAGCCGGCCATGCGGTCCTCGGTCTGATAGTCGGCATGCGAGGCGTACCCGAGTATCTTCGCGCGCTCCGCGCGCAGCGCCAGCAGCCGGTCGGCGATCGGCGTGTTGACCTCGCTGGCCAGTGTCGCCTGCGCCGCCTGCACCCGGCGGCGCAGACCGGCGTTGTCGGCCTGCGAGAGGATCGCCGTCGCGACCGGGGCCTGCAACGTCAGGCGCCAGCCCGTTTTGCCCCGCTTGGCGGCATCGGCTCGGGCCGACTCCTTCAACCAGGCCGGCACTCCGCTCAACTCCGCCTCGTCGGTGACATAGTATTCCCACGCCGCCGTCGCGCGCGTGAGATTGCTGCCGAACTGAAGTGACAGACGCTGCAACTCGCGGTTGATCTCCTCCAGTCTCGCCCGGCGCTCCGGCGGCAGGGTGGCGCCGCTGCGGCGGAAGCCGTCGAGGGCGACTTCGAGCAAGCGCTTATCGGGACCCTGCAGAGACTTCCCGGCCGCCGAGTTGGCGAAGGCCTGAACCCTTGCCGCCACTTCGGGATCCATAAACATGGACTGGCGGAACGAAGCGGCCCCCGGCAGCGCCGCGCTGATGGCCTTCTGGAACTCCGGCGTAGTCGCGGATGAGTCGATCGTGCGCGCGATGGTGATCGCGAAGACCAGATTTCGGTCCAGCCGGAACAACTCCGCCACGGTGTTCTCAAAGGTGGCCGGAGCCTTCCGCGCCTTCCACTCCGCGAACTTCCGCCGCGCCTCGGCGAGGTGCGCGTCGAGAGCCGGGCCAATGTGTTCGGGCCGGATCGACGCGAATGGAATCGGCGTTGCCGGAACTTCGGCCTCGGTGATGAGCAGCGGGTTCACGGCGGCAAGCAGCAGGAGCATGGACATCATCTTCAGTTTCTCTCCCCTGCAAGATGATGTCTGCGCCCCTCAAGACGCCTAATTTCAGCGGAGCGCCGCCGCAACCTCGGACGCGGCCCGTTCCCCGGTCTCCACCGCACCGTTCAGATAGCCCTGGAAGTCGAGCGAAGTGTGCTCTCCGCAGAAGTGGCAGGCGCCTTCGATCTCACGTTCCGCGCCGACGAAACTCTGGTATTGGCCCGGCTTCCAGAAAGAATACGAACCGCGCGTAAGCGGATTGGCCGGCCAGTTTTCGAGCTGCCACTTCCCGTTCCACTGCGCCGTGAGTCCGGGCAAAACCGGTTCCATTCGCGCCAGCACGCCGGCCGGAGTATCGCCGCCCGCGGCGCGCGCGACGTTGCCGCCGGTGTAGTTGACGAGAATGCCGGCGGCGCCGCCTTGGCCGCGCGTGACCTCCCAACTCGCCTGATAACCCGTGTCGGAATAGCTATCCCCGTTGTTGCCGAGCGCGTTCCAGTGGCGGGTGCGGAACTGCAGGTGAAACTTAGCGTTCGCGCCCATGCCCTGCTCGCGGATGGCCAATTGCTTACGGTCGCTGAAGCCCGCGCCGGCAAAGTCCAGCGTGCGCAGGATGGAGAACGGAAGCGCCAGCACGACTCGGTCGGCGGTCACATCCACGCGCCGGCTCCCGGCGCGAAACTGCAGTGCGTAGGAGCCGTTGGCGTTGCGGGCAATCGCGGTCAGCGCATGCCCGGCCCGAATCCGGGCTTCGACAGGGGCTGCCAGGCGCGCCGCAATCTGCTCATTACCCCCGCGCACATGGTACTTCTCGTTCGACGGCCCGAACAGCCGCAGTTGCCCCGGTCCGCTGTAGCCCAGCAGGTAGAGGAGATTCAACGCGCTCTGCTGCGAACACTCCTCGCCGTATTCGATGTTGTAGGCGACGTCCAGCAACTGGCCCAGCCGGGACGCGGCGCCGCCGGGAACCGACTCGTTCAGCCAGTCGATGATCGACATCGCGTCCAACTCGCGGCCGCGCTGGGTCGACTGATAATAGGTCGTCGGGTAACTGGCGGCGCTCAGGTCCGCCTTCATCTTCTTCCAGATCGACTTCAGGTCGTTCACCGCGTCCTGATACGTGTACGGGGCGCCGTCGAAATAGTAGAAGGGCTCGGTGCCGTTCAGCTCAGCCGCCAGCAGGTTGTCGAGCGGCAGGCGCAGTTCCTGGCACAGTTGGCGGATCGCCGTGTGTCCCTGGTCAATGAGTTCGCCGCCGCGTTCGATGATCTGTCCGTCATCGAATCCGGACGTCAGCGACCAGCAGCGGCCGCCCACCCTGCCGTTGGCGTCGTAGATATCCGCGGCGATCCCGCTTTGTGCTAACCGGTAGGCGCAGGTGAGTCCCGCCAGACCCGCGCCTACGATGACGACGCGGGGCGCGCTCTGCGCTCCGAGTGGCGCTGCTGCTGCGGCTCCGGTGGCGAGAAAAGCGCGGCGGCTAAGGCCGGCGGGGCGCTCGAAACCGCCTTCTTCCCGGGCGATCTGGCGGGCGGCGGCGACGATCCTGCAAAGCAACGTGGTATGCGGCACGAACCCTATTCTGCCAGAATCGCCGGCAGGGTATCGCCGCATCTGCCGCGCAACGCCACCGTCACCAGCGACGAATACGCCGTCTCGTCCAGGTTCACCTCGATCGTCCGGGCGCCACTCCGGGCGGCGCGGTCGATCAGTCCGGCCGCGGGGTAGACCTGCGCTGAAGTCCCGGCCACCAGGAACACATCGCACCCGTGCGCGGCGCGTTCGGCGTCGTCCCAAACCAGCCGCGGCAGCGACTCCCCAAACCAGACGACGCCTGGCCGGAGCGCCGCGCCGCAATCCGGGCAAACCGGCACACCCATGAACTCTGTGTTGCGGTCCAGTCGCTGGTACGGGCATTCCGAACAGCGCGAAATCCAGATGTCGCCATGCACCTTCAGGATGCTCTTCGACCCGGCCCGGTCATGCAACCCATCGACGTTCTGCGTGATGAGCGCGATCTCGGGGCGCGCCGCAATTGCCAGGTGCCCGGCGTTGGGCTGCGTCTTGGCGATCAGTGCCCGCCGCCACAGGTACCATTCCCAGACCAGCGCCGGGTCGGCGGCGAAAGCCTCCGGCGTCGCCAGATCCTCGGGTCGGTATTGCCGCCACAGGCCGCCCGCGCCGCGAAACGTCGGAACGCCGCTTTCGGCCGAAATCCCGGCCCCGGTCAGAATGGTGATCCGCCGCGCCGCGACCAGCAGCGCCCGGGCCTCTTCGATACCGTTCATTCTTCCGCGGGCAGGACCGCGACAAATTCCCCGATCACCTGGAACTCGTCCGGCGTCAGATCCCACTCTTCAAACTCGGGATTCAGCGGCACCATGCGGATGCGCTCGTGCTCCCAACTCCCGTCCGGGTCCACCCGCTTCTCGCTCCGGTACACCTTCACCGTGAACTGAGCGGAGGCGTCGCTCGAACCGTACTTTTCGATCAGCAACTTCTGCCCGTTGCGGCTGCCGCCGCCATGCGGCCGAAACAGGCACAGGCTGCCGTCCGGAATCAGCGGTTCCATCGATCGGCCGACCACCTGGGCCGCAAACATCCCTTTGGTCGCCCGCACACCCGTCGGCGGCTCCACCGTACCTAGGACGTCCCCGGGCAACTGTTCTTCGCTCAAGCCGCCCGCGGCCGCCCGCAACTGAATCACCGGCACCGCGCCGACCGTGTTCACATATTCCCGGTACAGGCGCCGCAGGCGCGCCTCCGGATCGGCGGCCATCGTCGTCTGCCGGTCCGTCGCCCGGACCACCCCGCTGAAGGCCGTCTCGATGTAGGCCAGCGTCTCCGCCGCGCCGCGCTCCCGCGCCATCGACTCGATCATTTCTTCGAGTTCGCACAGCACGTCCGCTTCTTCCGTGTCGAACGAACTCCAGTCCCGGCGGGCCTTCACATACAGCCGGTCCGCCTCCCGGTCAAGCAACAGCACACCCGCGTTTTCCGGTTTCGCCCCGGGGAGACAGACCTCCAGGACAACATAGTCCACGGGCCGCATCTGGAGCGTCATCGACATTTCGGGCTTACCTGTCGTATCGACCCATCTTCCCAATTCTTTACTTCTGCGGTTTCACTTCCGGCGCGTACGGGTAGTAGCCCTTACGCGCGCGAACCGTGACGTTCGGCAGTTCCACGGAGACGCGAATGTTGCGGAATAGCTTCGGCTGATCCGCGTTTTCCGGCACGTAGCGCAGGATGTACTGCGTGGTCACCTCGCCGGCCGTATTCGCGACGGCGCGGAACATCCCCTTGGCGATCTCCGACGCATAGCCGCCGGTGCCCACCTTCAGCGCGTAGTTGCCCTCATCCGACGGGGTCGAGAGGTAGCCGGAAACGTCTTTGTACAGGCCCTGCAACGGGTATTCGACGCGCCCGCCGGTCTCTTCCGCCAGCCGCAGAAGGTTCTTCTCCCCTTCGGTATTGAAGCCGAAGGCGACCGTCGACACGCCGTAGATCGTCACCAGATTGCGCTGCGCGATTTCGACGACTTCGTTCAGCGTCTTCTTGCTCGCGTTGTCGTGCCCGTCGCCGATGACGACGATGACGCGCCGCGGTTCGAGCGGCTCGCCCTTCACCAGGCTCCGCGACGTGCACGCCGTGTAGATCGCGTCGAACAGCGCCGCGCCGCCGCCCGGCTTCAGCTTGCGGATCTTCTCGGTGATCTTCGACGAATCCTGCGTCGTGTTCACCGCCAGTTCGGCTTCATTGCCGTAGGTGATCAGGTAGCCGGAGAACCGCTTGTCGTCGTCCGGAATCAACGCCAGGGCCAGCTCGATCGCCGACTCCTGATAGTTCTTCCAGTGCAACCGGCTTGCGTTCGAAAGGTCGAGCAGGAAGCCGACCACCACCGGCTGATTGCGCTCCCGGCTGAAGTAGCTGACCTTCTGCAGCTTGCCTTCGTCGTAGATCTTGAAATCTTCCTGGCGCAAGTCCGACACGAACTTGCCTTTCGCATCCGTCACCGTGACCGGCACGATGACCTCGTTGACGGAAACGTTGATCGGCGCGGGCTCCTGCGAGTAGAGCAGGGAACCGGCCAGACACTGAAGAAATGCGGAACGGCGCATAGTCAAATTATAAGGGTCGCGGCGGCTGCCGCGACCCCGGGGTCCTCGTAAAGTTTATTTCCGTTAGTTTTCCGGCGCCGCCGAAGGACGCTTCTTGAGCTTCGGACGCTCATCTTCGTCCTCTTTCGGCTTGTTACCGTCTTCGTCGGCGTCCACCGGACCGGTCGTCGAACCCGGCGCGCGACGCAGCCGCGGACGGTTCGTGTCGGTCTCCTCGCCCTTGCGCCGGCCGAGCAGCGACGCCAGCCGGTTCTTCACTTCCAGGAATTCGGAGGTCGTCACCACGTATTCGGGCTTCGCTTCCAGCAGTTCCTGAATGTTCTTCTGCGCCGTCTCGATGCGGTCGTCGGTCATCGGGTGGGACGAGAAGACCTTCGCCAGCGTGCCCGGCTTGCGCTTCTCGAGCGACTGCAGTTTTTCGAAGAAATCCACGAAGGAGGTCGGGTCGTAGCCGGCCTTGTACAGGTACTGCAGCCCCAGCAGATCCGCTTCCCGTTCAAACCCGCGCGAGAAGGCCAGGAAGCCCATCGGCACCAGGATGCTGGCGCCCTGCCGGATGCCGTAGCCAGCCCAGCCGCCCATGAAGATCAACGGGATCGTCGCGATATTGGCGATCTGACCGCGCGTCGCCTGCCGCGTGCCGTGCCGCGCCGCGATGTGCGCGATTTCGTGCGCCATCACGCCCGCCAGCTCGGACTCGCTTTCGGCCTTCAAAATCAGCCCCGTATTGACGAAAAAGAAGCCGCCCGGCAGCGCAAAAGCGTTCACTTCTTCGCTGTCGATCACCTTGATCGTCACCGGCACCTTCGTGTCCGAGTTCCGCACCAGGTTCTGCCCGACGCGGTTCACATACTCCGCCACCACCGGATCGTCAACGATCTTTGCCGACCGTTCGATCTCCTGCGCCAGTCCCTTGCCGAGCGCGATCTCCTTCTCAATCGAGTAGAAGTTCGTGCCCTTGCCCACGTCCCGTTCGCCGATCGCCTCGACGTCCTTCTTTACGGGCTTCTTTTTCTTCGAGGCTTTCTCCTTTTCTTCGTCCTTCTTCTCGACGGTTTTGGTTTCCTCGGCAAACGCCGGGGCCACTGTCAGGGCCGCCGCGATCGCGAACGCAGACGAAAAATGGAGCAGGCGTTTCATGGGACTCCTCGCTGATGTGCCTCAATTATAGCTTGTCGCTATCCGGGTACACTGTCGCCCGGCAGGCTCACTTCATGTTACGCATAGAAGATGCGATGGGTTTCGAAATGGTAGCTGTTAAATTGTGGGAACGCCACCGGGCTGACTTCCCGGTCACGCGGAATCTCATTTACCTCAACCACGCCGCCGTCTCTCCGGTCTGCCGGCCCGCGGCCGAGGCGATGCGCTGGCTGGCCACCGACGCCGAAGAGTTCGGCTCCTACCACTACGACAAGTGGATGGCCTGTTACGAAGGGCTGCGCGTCGAATCCGCCCGCATGCTCAATGCCGACCCGCGCGAAATCGCCATCGTCAAGAACACCTCGGAAGGCATCGCCACCGTGGCGCTCGGTCTCGACTGGCGGCCCGGCGACCGCATCGTCGCCTTCCACGACGAGTTTCCCGCCAACCAGTACCCGTGGATCCGGCTCGAATCGAAAGGCGTCAAGATCACCTGGCTCCGTCCGGACGCTCCGCTCGACGAGATCGATCGCGCCGCCAAAGGCGCCCGCCTCCTCGCCATCAGCTTCGTGCAATTCCTCTCCGGCTACCGCGCCGACCTCGAAGCCATCGGTGAAATCTGCGACCGCCACGGCGTCTTCTTCTTCGTCGACGCCATTCAGGGCCTCGGCGCCTTCCCGCTCGACGTCCGCAAATGCCGCATCCACGCCGCCGCCGCCGACGGCCACAAGTGGCTCACCGGACCGGAGGGCTGCGGCATCCTCTACATCCAGCGGGACCGGCAGGATCAGATCGACCCGGTCGAGTTCGGCTGGACCAACGCCGCCGCCCACGCCGACTACGCCTCGCGCGACATGACCCTCCGCGCCGACGCCGGCCGTTACGAGCCCGGCACGCTCAACACCATCGGATGCTTCGGCCTTGAGGCGGCGTTCCGATTCCTGAACGAAGTCGGCGTCGACCGGATCGCCCCCGTCGTCCAGTCGCTCGCCGATCGCGCCGCCGAGGGCGCCCTCGCCAAGGGCTACGAACTGCTCGCCCCCCGCACGCCCGCCACCGGGGCCGGCATCGTCTCGATGCGCAAGCCCGGCATCGATTGCCGCCTCATCTGGCGCGACCTCAAGGAGAAGCGTTTCGTCACCGCCCCGCGCGCCGGCTGGCTCCGCGTCTCGCCCCACTTCTACATCAGCCCCGACGAGATAGACGCCTTTATCGACGCTCTTCCCTAGCCTGCCCGGTCACGCTGTGCGCCAGCGTCGCCCCCATGATAACGAGCCCGCCGGCCAGCGCCAGCGGCCCGGGCCGTTCTCCGTGAAAAAGATAGGTCCACACCGGGTTCATCGCCGGCTCCAGCAGGATCAGCACGGCCGCCTCAAACGCCGGCACGTGCTTCACGCCGCGCGTCATGCAGAAATAGGCGAGGCCGATCTGGAAGATCCCCAGGTACAACAACACGCCCAGGTCCGCCGCGCCGATCGCCGGCAGCGGCAACGCAAAGGGCAGCGCCGCGCCAAACGCAACCAGGTTCCCGGCGGCCACCACCGGCAGACCGCCCGTATCGCCCTCTTTCGATAGCCCGCGCAGCGCCGTCACCGTCAACGCCCACGTCAGTCCTGTCGCCCCGGCCAGCAGATTGCCCAACCCGGGATTGGGCGCCAGCGCCGTCGCCCCGGAGGCATCCAGGAAGAACAGCGCCATCCCGGCCGCCATCACTCCGCCCAGCAGGTAGTCCCGCCGCCGGTTCGGTTCCTTCAGCACCAGCGGTCCGATCGCCAGCAGGTAGAACGGCGCCGTCGCCTGCAGGAAGATCGCGTTGGCGGCCGTGGTCAGCTTGTTGGCCAGCACG
>CAYMTH010000037.1:0-5121 GCA_964393235.1 uncultured Solibacteraceae bacterium
CCCGTCCGCGCCGTCTGGCACGCCCCCCTCGACCCCGCCTCCACCCCGCCATGGAAGCTCGACCCCGCCCTCGGCGGCGGCCCCGTCTTCGAAATCGCCGCCAATCTCTTCGATCTCCTCGGCCACCTCCTCGACGACGAAATCGCCTCCCTCCACGCCCTGTCCCCCCATCCCCACACCGCCGCCATTCTCATCCAGTACCATCGCGGCGCCACCGCGTCCCTCCACGTCTCCGCCGACGCCCCGCACAACATCGAGCTCGACCTCGCCGGCCCCGCCGCCCGCCTCACGCTCCAGGCCCAGCGGTTCGACGGCCTCGAGCTCCTCCGCCGCCACGAAACGCCCGGCCAGCCCGCCCCCCGTCTCCGCGCGCTGAAAGGGTTCCTCCGCCAATTCCCCGCCGGCCTCGCCGCCATGCCCCGCGGCGGCGACTACGCCGAATCCTACGTCGCCCAATGGAGCCACCTCCTCGACGCCATTCAAAGGAACACTCCCGTCTCCCCGAGCCTCCGCGACGCCCGCCGCTCCCTGGCCGCCGTCCTCGCCGCTCTCGAATCCATCCGCTCCGCCCACCCAAAGACCCCACTCCGGGGACATGCTTCAGCGTGTCCCCGCGCGAAAACCCCGCCCCTTCCCCCCGCCCCACAACAACCTTGACCCCGTTCCCCTGCAATCCTCGCCTTACTGATCAATGCCTCCCCCCCTCCCCCCCCCGACCGGCCCCCGCCTCTGCCCCCCCCCCCCGCCCCCACCCCCCCCCCCCGCCCGCGCCGCCCCCCCCCCCCCCCACCCCCCCCCCATCCCCCCGCTGACCGGCCTCGTCATCTGCACCCGCAACCGGCCCGAATCCCTCCCACGCGCCGTCGCCGCCGCCCTCTCCTCCGACCACCCGTCCTTCCACCTCGTCGTCGTCGACCAAAGCGACGCCTCCCTCCCCCCCTTCCCCGCCGATCCCCGCCTGACAATTCTCCCCGCGCCCCCCGCCGGCCTTTCCGCCGCCCGCAACGCCGGCGCCCGCCTCCTCCTCGCCCGCGGCGTGCAATACCTTGCCTTCACCGACGACGACTGCCGCCCCCCCCCCCCCCGGCTCGCCCCCCTCCCCCCCCCCCCCGCCCCCCACCCCCCCCCCCCCCCCCTCTGCCGCCCCACCCCCTCCTGGCTCTCCGCCATCACCCGCCCCCTCGAAGACGATCCCACCGTCGGCCTCGTCTTCGGCGTCACCCGCGCCGCCCCCTACGATCGTTCCCTCGGCCTCATCCCCGCCTACGAAATCCCCGCCCCAAAAACCGTCCGCGGCCTCGCCAACAAAGCCAAAATCGAAGGAATCGGCGCCTCCATGGCCCTCCGCGCCGCCGTCTTCACGGAACTCGACGGCTTCGAACCCGCCTTCGGCGGCGGCCCCTTCCGCTCCGCCGACGATACCGACATCGCCATCCGCACCCTCCTCGCCGGCCACGCCGTCCACGAAACGCCCCACGCCGTCACCCTCCACGACGGCTTCCGCCCCTGGACCGCCGCCCCCGCCCTCATCGACGCCTACCTCGAAGGCATCGGCGGCGCCTACGCCCGCATGCTCCGCCTCGCCGGCCTCCGCGCCCTCCCCCCGTTCGCCGCCCTCGCCCTTCGCTGGCTCTCCGCCAAGCCCGTCGTCGACCTCAACCACACCCCGCCCCGCACCGCCCGCCTCGGCTCTTTCCTCCGCGGCTTCCGCACCGGACTCCGCCATTTCCGCGACAATAGTACGAGTTCGTGATCTACGCCGCCACCGCTGTTCTCCTTGCCGCCCTCTGGCCCTTCGCCGCCCTCTGGTTCCAGACCCCGTTCCGCCGCACCTTCCCCCGCCTCGCCGTCTACCTCGGCCTGGCCCTGCTGCTCGCCACCGCCGCCATCCTCGCCTCGGCATTCGCCCTCCCCACCCTCACCCTCGCCGCCGCCCCCGTCGCCCTCGCCGCCATCCTCGCCCAGCTCTGGCGCGCCCGCCCCTCTTTCGGAGCCTCGAAAAACCTGCCCCCCGGCGAACTCAAGCTCCTCCCCGCCCAAGCCTGGCTCGACCCCGACTTCTACCAGAAACAGTTCGAAACCTACGGCCCCGTCTTCAAGTCCAGCCACTTTCTCCAGCCCATGGTCTGCATCGTCGGCCTCGACATCGGTTTCGAAGCCCTCCGCGAGCACGAAGGCAACGCCCTTGTCCCCCCCGAAGCAGCCTTCGCCCGCTACATCCCCTGCAGCTACATCCGCTCCATGAGCGACGCCGACCACAAACACTACCGCCCCATCCTCCAGGCCGCCATCTCCTCCGAGGTCAACGACGCCCTCGCCCCCCAGGTCGCCGAGTGCCTCAAACGCCACCTCGACCGCATGGCCGCCGACGGCGCCCCCCGCCTCGGCCAGTACGCCAGGGAGGCGCTCTACGAGGCCCTCTTCCTGCTCTTCTACGGCGTCCAGCCCGGCTCCCCCGACGCCCTCCGCCTCCGCGACCTCTACCGCACCCTCGACCTCGCCCCCCCCCGCCGCGCCACTGTACGCTCCCAGGCGGATGTCGCGCGCCGCCGCGCCCGCGACAAGACCCTCGCAATCCGCCGCCGCAACATCCGCAACGAACCCTCGTACCTCCAAGCCGCCAAAGTCCACGACGACACGGTCCTCCTCAACCTCGTCTTCCTCCTCCAGGTCACCTGTACGGACCTCGCCGGCCTGTTCGATTGGATCGTCAAGAAGCTCACCGAAAACCCCGTCTGGGCCGCCCGCCTCCGCGCCGGCGACGACCCCACCCTCGGCCGCCGCATCATCAGCGAAGTCTTCCGTCTCGAGCAGAGCGAGCACATTTACCGCAAAGTGGCGAAGCCGTTCCAACTCCGCGGCTACACCATCCCGAAAGGCTGGCTCTTCCGCATCTGTGTCCGCGAGAGCCACCACACCGCCCCGCACTTTGAAAACCCCGAACAGTTCAACCCGGATCGTTTCCTGAACCGAACCTACGGCCCCACCGAGTACGCCCCGTTCGGCATGTTCCGCCGCCGCTGTATCGGCGTCGACACCGGCCTGGCGCTAGGTTCGATCCTGGCCCAAACGCTGGTGGACCACTACACCTGGGAAGTCACCAACCCCGGCCGCCCCGAGTTCCGCGGCTGGCACTGGACCCCCGGCACGGCCTTCGCCATTCGTCTCGCTACCGCCCCACCCAAACCTCCCGTCGGGGAAAGGCTTTAGCCTGTCCCCGCGCGAAAACCACACCCCTTCTCCCCGCACACCCACCCCAAATAAATGGTGCCTGCCGCGAGTGTCCCCATTTTTCCGGCCACCCCTACCGCTCCACAAACTCCCCGCTGACCACCCGTCGCTCCCCGTCGAACACGTTCAAATAGAACACTTTCGCCCCCGCCGGCACCGTCGCCTCCGCCCTCCCGTCCCGCACCGTCGCCGCCACCGTCTCCCACTTCCGCTCCTGCCACTTCCCCGTATCCCGCGTGAACGCCAGTTCCCCCTTCACGCCCGCCCCGGCAAACTTCACCCACGCCTGATCCCCCGCCACCCCCTGCCCCGTCACCCGCACGGGCCGCGCCCCGCCCTTCAACTTCCAGTCCGCGAACGCGAAAATCTCATCCACCTTCGCCCCCTGCGGATGCCCGTGCGGCATCCGCACCCGCAGCGCCAGCGCCCGCTCCCCCTTCGCCAGCCGGTACGTCTTCTTCCACGACCCCATCGGATACGCAAAGTCGTTCGTGCCGTTCACCCACAACATCGGCATCTTCGCCCCGCCAACGTGCCGCGACGGATCCCACAGCGACAACCACCGCTCCGCCCGCGCCGGACCCAACTCCCCGAACTGCTTCAACCACGCCGAGTCTTCCCCCAAATACCCGCACCCGTACACCGGCGCCGCGAACCGGAACCGCCGGTCCACCCCCGCCACGATCGACGTCAAATACCCGCCCCACGAAATCCCCGTCACCCCGATTCGCCCTTTATCCACCTCGGGAAACGACCGCAGCAGCGAATGCGCCCGCACCACCGCCGCCACCGCGTGATACGACCACTGCTCCTCCGGCGCCCGGTCGACATTCCCGAAATCCCCCCACCCCGCCGGACCTGAAAACTCCGTTCGTTTCCGCCCCGGGTTCCACCGCGTCTTCTCGTCCACCGCCCGCTCCGGCACCGTCCCCACCGTGTCCATCGCGATCGCCGCATACCCCCGCGCATTCCACATCCGCACCCACTCGGCAAACGCCGTCCCCCCGCCCCCGTGAATCAGCACCATCGCCGGAAACGGCCCCTTCCCCGCCGGCGCCCCGTAATAGGCGAACACCCGCGTCGGCTTGCCCTGATACGGCATCCCCGCGTACCAGATCGCCCGCACCCCCGGCTCCCCGTTCCCCGGCGCCTCGAACGTCTCCGGCGCCCGCTCGAGCTCCCCCCACTTCCACGGCCCGGCCCCCGCCGCCAGCCCCGCCACCATCAATCCCAGTAAGACCCGTCGTGTGCGATTCACAAGTCTACTCTATCTCGATTTGCCTTCTTTTCAATCACTTCGCAATTCGAACTGAACGATTGGGCAATCCGGCCCTGCTAGAATCAGGGTAGAAATTCGGTCCTCCCCCACCCCACCGAAACTAACCAAGGAACAGACCAAGGAACAAACCGCGGAACAGACCGACGAACAAACCAACCAAGTCCTTTAGAATCAACAAAAAGGCCCGGAGAAAATTCTCCGGGCCTTCGTGTTTTCTACTGCCTGCGCGCTTACTTCGTGCGGCTCGCTTCGCCCGCGTCGCCGCCGGCCATCGCGATCCGCGCCTGCGCCGCCGCCAACCGGGCGATCGGCACACGGTACGGAGAGCACGAAACGTAGTTCATGCCCACCTTCACGCAGAACTCCACCGAGCTCGGCTCGCCGCCGTGCTCGCCGCAGATGCCGACTTCCAGCTCCGGACGCGCCTTCCGGCCCGCCTTCACCGCCATGTCGACCAGCTTGCCGACGCCCGTCTGATCCAGCACGCCGAACGGATCGGCCGAGAAGATCTTCAGGTCTTCGTACTGCCGCGAGAACTTCGTATAGTCATCGCGCGACAAGCCCATCGTCGTCTGCGTCAGGTCGTTGGTGCCGAAGCTGAAGAACTCAGC
>CAYMTH010000037.1:5131-16553 GCA_964393235.1 uncultured Solibacteraceae bacterium
GCCCGCGGGATCTCGATCATCGTCCCGATCATGTAGTGCTGCTCGGTCAAACCGGCCTTCGTCAACACTTCGTCGGCAACCCGCTTCACGATCGCCTTCTGGTGCTCGAGCTCCTTCACGGAACCGATCAGCGGGATCATGACTTCCGGAATCACCTTCACGCCCTTCTTCGCCACCTGAACGACGGCTTCGAAGATCGCGCGCGCCTGCATCTCGGTGATCTCAGGGTAGGTGATGCCCAGACGGCAGCCGCGGTGGCCCAGCATCGGGTTGAACTCGTGCAGCTCTTCCACCCGGTGCAGCAGCGCCGGCAGCTTTTCCTTCAGTTCCGCCACCGGGATGGAGTAGTTCTTCGACATCTCCTCCTTCATCTTCGGCGTGGCGTACTTCAGCAAAGCGACGTCCACCATCAGGTGCTCGCGCTTCGGCAGGAACTCATGCAGCGGCGGATCCAGCGTACGGATCACCACCGGGAAGCCGTTCATCGCCGTGAACAGACCCGCGAAGTCCTTCCGCTGGTGCGGCAACAGCTTCTTCAGAGCGGCCTTGCGAGCCTTCTCTTCCTTCGCCAGGATCATCTCCTGCACGATCGGCAGACGGTCTTCGGCAAAGAACATGTGCTCGGTGCGGCACAGGCCGATGCCCTCGGCGCCGAAACGGCGGGCCGCCGTCGCGTCGCGCGGGATGTCCGCGTTCGCCCGGACCCCGAAGTTCCCGCGGAACTCGTCGGCCCAGCTCATGAACTTCGCCAGCACGCCGCTGTTCGGGTCCGGCTCGTTCGTCTTCGCCTGGCCCTGGTAGACCTTACCGGTCGTACCGTCGATCGAGAGCCAGTCGCCTTCCTTGATCGTGATGGTCTTCCCACCCACGGTCACCTTCGCCGACTTGCCCTTCTCGTCGATCGAGATGTCGCCCGCGCCCACAATACAGGGCCGGCCCATCCCGCGCGCCACCACGGCCGCGTGCGAGCTCTTGCCGCCGATCGCCGTCAGAATGCCCTTCGCCGCGTCCATGCCGGCGATATCGTCCGGCGTCGTTTCCTTCCGGACCAGCAGCACCGGCGACTTCTTCGCCGCCTCGACGGCGTCTTCCGCCGAGAAAGCCACCCGGCCAACCGCCGCGCCCGGCGACGCCGCGATACCCGTCGTCAACGTCGTCAGCGTCTTCAGCGACGCCGCGTCGAACACCGGGTGCAGCATCTGGTCGAGCTGCGAAGGAGCCACGCGCATCACGGCTTCCTTCTTCGTGATCAGGCCTTCTTCGTGCATGTCGACGGCAACCTTCACCGCCGCCGGACCCGTCCGCTTGCCGTTGCGGGTCTGCAGCATGTACAGGGTGCCCTCTTCGACCGTGAACTCGAAGTCCTGCATGTCCTTGTAGTGCTTCTCAAGCATCTGCGTCGTGTCGAACAGCTGCTTGTAGACCGCCGGCATGATCTGCTCGAGGTCCGTGATCGGCTCCGGCGTACGGATGCCGGCCACCACGTCTTCGCCCTGGGCGTTGACGAGGAACTCGCCGTAGAAGATCTTGTCGCCGTTGCCCGGGTCGCGCGTGAAGCCCACGCCCGTCGCCGAGTTGTTGCCCATGTTGCCGAACACCATCGCCTGCACGTTGGCGGCCGTACCGATCGAATCCGGGATCTTCTCCATCTTCCGGTAGTAGGCGGCCTTGTCGTTCCACCAGCTGCGGAACACGGCGTTCCGGGCCAGCTTCAGCTGCATCTTGGCGTCCTGCGGGAACGGCGAACCCGTCTCCTTGACGTAGATCTTCTTGTAGGCCTCGACGATCGCCTTCAGGTCGTCCGCCGTCAGATCCGTGTCGAGCTTCGTGCCGCGCTTGGCCTTCTGCGTGTCGAACACGTGGTCGAACTTCTCCATGTGGATGTCCATGGCCACTTCGCCGAACATCTGCAGGAACCGGCGATAGCAGTCATAGGCAAACCACTCGTTGCCCGTCTTCTGCGCCAGGCCGACGACCGTCTCGTCGTTCATGCCCAGGTTCAGAATCGTGTTCATCATGCCCGGCATCGAGAACTTCGCGCCCGACCGCACGCTCAACAGCAGCGGGTTCTTCGGGTCGCCCAGCTTCTTGCCGAACGTCTTCTCGAGCTTCGCCAGGGCCTTATCGACCTGCTCCTCGATCTCATTCGGAATGTGCTGATTGTTTTCGAAGTAGATATTGCAGACTTCGGTCGAGATGGTAAATCCCGGAGGCACGGGCACGCCCGCGGTGGTCATTTCCGCGAGGCCTGCGCCTTTGCCGCCCAGGATTTCTTTCATCTTCCCGTTACCGTCGGCTTTACCACCGCCGAAACTGTAAACGTATTTCTTCATCCAGGTGCTCCTGTCTTCAGGGGGGTTAAATCAATTCGTCACGATCTCTGAGAAATCAGCGATCGAAGAGAATTTGTTGATGAGTTGGGTTAGGAGCCGCAGGCGGTTTTCACGCACCTTCGGATCCGGGTCATTGACGAGAACTTTGTCGAAAAACGCGTCCACCGCCGGACGCAGCAGCGCGATCCGCGCCAGCCGCTCCGCGTAGCTGCCCGACGAGACATCGGTCGCCTCGCCGGCCGCCGCCAGCGCCGCTTCCGGCTCGGCGTACAGCGCCGGGTCGGTCGCCCCGGCGGCCACCTCGCCGGCCTGCTTCAGAATGTTCTTGATGCGCTTGAACGCCGCCGCCACCGGCTCGAAGTCCGCCGTCGGCCGGACAGCCTTCACCGCTTCCAGCCGCGCCAGCGCGTCCCGCAGGTCGCCGTAACCGGCCGCCATCACGGCGTTCACCTCGTCGTAGGCGAACCCGCGAACCTCGCGGAAGTAGTACTCCACCCGCTCGCGGAAGAAGCCCGTCAGCTTCTCGTCGCCCGCGCACAACTCGTCGAGCGTCACGTCCAGCACGCCCTCGGCCAGGATCTTCACCACGCCCTGCGCCGCGCGCCGCAACGCGAACGGGTCCTTCGATCCGCTCGGGATCATCCCGACCGCGAAGCAGGACCGCAGCGTGTCCACCTTATCGGCCACGCTCAGCGCCTGCCCGGCCGACGTCGACGGGATCGAATCTTCCATCGACAGCGGCTTGTAATGCTCATAGATCGCCTGCGCCACCGGCCGCGCCACGCCCTGCGCCCGCGCGTACAGCCCGCCGACGATCCCCTGCAGATCGGTGAACTCCTTCACCATCTCGGTCGTCAGATCGGCCTTGCACAGGTGCCCGGCGGCCTCCGCGTCCGGCCCGCCGAGGTGCCCGGCCAGCGCCGCCACCCGCGCCGTCTTCTCCAGGTAGTTGCCCACTTTGGCCTGGAACGTCACGTGCGACAGCTCTTCCTCGCGGTCCGCCAGCGGCTTCTTCTGGTCGACGTCGTAGAAGAACCGGGCATCGTTGAACCGCGCCCGCAGCACGCGCTCGTTGCCATTCACGACGTGCCCCTCGGGGTCGGCCGGAATGTTCATGATCGCGATGAAGTGCGGGGCCAGTTCGCCCGCTTCGGTCTCCACCGAGAAGTACTTCTGGTGATGCCGCATCACCGTCACCAGCACCTCGGACGGCAGCGTCAGGTAGCTCGGGTCAAACCCGCCCAGAATTGCCGTCGGATACTCGGTGATGTAGGTGAGCACCTCGAGCAGCTTCGCGTCGGCCTTCGCCCGCAGCCCCTTGGCCGCGGCCACCGCCGCCACTTCGCTCTCGATCTTCGCCCGGCGCTCGGCCGCGCTCACGATCACGAAGTTGTCCCGCAGCACCTGCTCGTAGTTCTCGACCGTGACCTCGAGCGGCCCGCGCGCGCCCAGCCGCCGGTGCCCGAACGTCGCCCGCCCGGAGGCGATCCCGGCGAACTCGAACGGCACCACATCCTCGCCCAGCAGCGCCACGATCCAGCGGATCGGCCGGATGAACTTCGGCCCGCCCAGCGACGGCCAGTACATCGTCTTCGGCCACGGGATCGAGGCGATCAGCGCCGGGATCTCTTCCTTCAGGATCTCGGCCGCCGCGCGGCCCGCGATCTTTCGCGTGAACGACCAGTACTTGCCCTTCGGCGTCTCGGCGACAACCAGGTCGGCCGCCGTCACGCCCTGCTTCGCGCAGAACCCGTCGAGCGCCTTGCCGGTCACCGTCGCCGGCGGTCCGGTGACGATCTCTTCCCGGTCGGCCGTCCGCGCGGCCACGTCGGCCCGCACCACCAGCCGCCGGCCCGTCCCATCCACCCGGACGTTCTCACCCGGGAACCGCGAGCGCAGGTGTTCCAGCGCCGCCGGTATCATCCAGTCGGGGATCTCTTCCGTTCCGATCTCCAGCAGAAACGGCACCATTACGCCACCTCCCGGTACTGCTCTTGATCGAGAAACGCCTGCGCCACGCCGACCGCCAGCTTCCGGACCCGGGCGATCACGCCCACGCGCTCCGTCACGCTGATCGCCCCGCGGGCGTCGAGCAGGTTAAACAGGTTCGAGCACTTCAAGACGTTGTCGTAGGCCGACAGCAGCGGGAACCGGCGCTTGTCGGCGTCACTCAGCTCCTCGGCGCGGTAGCCGTCGATCAACCGCTGCGCCTCGGCTTCGTACTCATCGAGCAGCCGCCACAGGCGCGGCACATCGGCCACCTCGAAGTTGTAGACCGACTGCTGCAGCTCGTCGAAGTACCGCACGTCGCGGTAGGTGAAGCCCGGCGCCCACTCGATGTCGTAGACGCTCTCCTTGCCCTGCAGGAAGGCGACGATGCGCTCGAGACCGTAGGTGATCTCGGCCGGCACATGGTCGAGATCGACGCCGCCGCACTGCTGGAAGTAGGTGAACTGCGTGATCTCCATCCCGTCGAGCATCACCTGCCAGCCGATGCCCCAGGCGCCCAGCGTCGGGGACTCCCAGTTGTCTTCCTCGAGCTTCAGGTCGTGCTTGGACAGGTCGATCCCGATCGCCTCGAGCGAGCCCAGGTACTGGTCGATGACATCGGCCGGCGTGGGCTTCAGGATCACCTGCAGCTGCTGGTGCTTGTACAGGCGGTTCGGGTTGTCGCCGTAGCGCCCGTCGGCCGGCCGGCGGCTCGGCTGCACGTAGGCGACGTTGTACTTCTTCTTGCCCAGCACCCGCAGGAAGGTCTCCGGCGCCATGGTGCCCGCGCCGACTTCCGTATCGTACGGTTCCTGGATGATGCAGCCGCGATCGGCCCAGTACTTCTTCAGCTTGAATATCGTCTCTTGAAACGTGTCCATAGGGAGCTAGAGCGTCTCCAAAGCGCGCGCCGTCACCAGGCGCCGCTCGATGTGTAGTTCCACCGAATGGATGAGGGCCCGGCGCAGGTCCTGCGCCGTCTGCTTGGTCCAGTCGCGGGGAGTGACCTGCCCGACCGGCTTTTGCAGCATTTCCTTGGCGATGGCCAGTGAATCTTCCTCGATCCGCATCTCTTCTAAGAAACCCGACAGCCGCACGGCCCAGAGGGAGAAATAGGTGATGGGCAGCCAAATGCCCGGCGTCGCCCGCAGGTGGTCGAGCACCGCGCCGAGCAGGCGAAAGTATTTCTCATTAGGTTCGTGGGACGGCAGCAACTGTTCACTGAGTTCGGCGATGTAGTCGAGCGCCACGCCGGAAGCGTAATCGCTGGCAAGATTGAACTGGCTTTGCACCAGGTCGCAGCTGTTCAACCGGACCAGCTCCACGTTCTCCTTCTGGTGGTAATGCATGTTCACCAGACTGAGCCGTTCCAGACCGGACCCGAAGGAGTTTTTCTGCCGGCGGGCGCTTCGCGCGATTCCCCGCAACCGTCCCTGGTCTCGCGTGAAGAAACTGACGACGAGATCGGCTTCCCGGTAAGGGTAGGTTCGGAGGGTAAACGCTTCGCTGACCTTGGCAGGCAACGGGCCTCAATCCAAAACAACGTAGAAACTTTAGGCTACCATAGCCATTTTCCCCTTTCCGAATGGCCAAACTGCACGACCTCTACCGCGAACGTCTCACCGCCACCGGTCCGTGGGGCCTGGCGGCGTCGCTCGGCATGTCCATCGACCACTTCGAGCCCGGTTTTGCAAGGGTTTCGATGACCGTCGACGCCGCGCACCACAACCCGGTGGGCACGCTCCACGGCGGCGTCTACTGCGACCTCGCCGACATGGCGATGGGCATCGCCTTCTTTTCCTCGCTCGGCGATGAAGAGGCCATGACGACCCTCGAATTAAAAATCAATTACCTTCGCCCGGTCAGCCGGGGACCGATCGCGGCCGAGGCACGCCTGGTCTCCAAGGGCCGGACGACCGGGCTGGTCGAGTGCGACGTCCGCGACGAGGGCGGCCGGCTGCTGGCCCGGGCGTCGAGCACATGCTTCATCCTCACCGCCGATAAGGCCGCGCCCGCGTTCGCGGCGCTCCGGAACTGGACCTCAGAATAGATGTTACTTTTCGCTCTCACCATCTTCGTTTCGGCGTTCCTGTTGTTTCAGGTCCAGCCGGTAATCAGCAAGGCCATCCTTCCGTGGTTCGGCGGGGCGGCCGGGGTCTGGAACACGTGCATGCTCTTTTTCCAGGCGGCGCTGCTGGGCGGCTACAGCTACGCCCACTGGCTGGAGAGGCAGCCGGCGAAGCGCCAGCGCCAGGTGCACCTGGCGTTGCTCGCGCTGAGCCTGCTCTCGCTGCCGATCATCCCTTCGGCGGCCTGGAAGCCGGCCGGCGGCGACGAGCCAATGGGCCGCATCCTCGGCCTGCTGGCGACGACGATCGGCCTGCCCTACTTCCTGCTTTCGACGACCAGCCCGCTGCTGCAGGTCTGGTACGTGCGGTTCAACCGCGCGGGGGTGCCGTGGCGGCTGTTCGCGCTGTCTAACCTGGCGTCGCTGGCAGCGCTGCTCACCTACCCGGTGTGGATCGAGCCGGCGCTTTCGGTGCCGCAGCAGGCCTGGGTCTGGTCGGGCGGGTACGTGGCGTTTCTGGCGCTGTGCGGGACGATGGCCTGGAAGTTCGCGGCCGATCCGGAACCGGACGCAGCCGCGAGCGAGGAGCCGGCCGCGCGGCCGACGGCGGGGCTGCGGGCGCTGTGGGTGGCGCTGGCGGCGACGGCCTCCGTGCTGCTGCTCGGCATCACGACGCACATGACGCAGGACGTGGCGGCGATCCCGTTCCTCTGGGTGATCCCGCTGGCGGTCTACCTGGTCACTTTTATCCTCTGTTTTGAGACCGCGAAGGCGTACCGGCGCTGGCTGTTCGTGCCGGCGATGGCGGTGGCGCTCTACTACTTCGCGCGGCTGCTGGACCGGGAGGACGGCTGGTCGCTGACGGTGGCGGAGAACGTGGCCTTCTCGGCGGCGCTGCTGTTCGTGTGCTGCATGGTCTGCCACGGCGAACTGGCGCACCTGAAACCGGCGCCGCGGTACCTGACCGGGTATTATGTCTCGCTGTCGCTCGGCGGCGCGCTCGGGGGGCTGTTCGTCGGGCTGCTGTCGCCGCTGCTGTTCAACGCCTACTACGAGCTGAACATCGGGCTGTGGCTGGCGGCGGCGCTGGCCGCGATCGTCGTCGCGCGCGACGGCCTGGGGACTCCGCAGCGGAAGGCGCTGGTGACGGCGATGCTGGTGGCGGTGGGCGCTTACGGCGCCTGGATGGTGAAGATCAAGCGGGACGAACTGAAGGACGTGCCGCTGGCGGTCCGTAACTTCTACGGGCACCTGCACGTGAGCGTCTGGGGCAAAGAGGGCGAGGTCGGCGCGGCGAAACAGCTGGTGCACGGCACGATCAACCACGGCCAGCAGCTGCTGGACCCGGCGCGGCGCATGGTGCCGTCGAGCTACTTCTGCCGGCCGAGCGGCGCCGGGCGCGCGTCGCTGGCGCGGCAGGAAGGGGTGCCGCGGAAGGTCGGGGTCATCGGACTGGGATGCGGGGCGCTGCTGGGGTACGGCCGGAAGGGCGACGACTACCGGCTGTATGAGATCAACCCGATGGTGTTCCAGATCGCGAAGTCGCACTTCACGTTTTTAACCGAGACGCCGGCGAAGGTGACCGAGGTGCTCGGCGACGGGCGGCTGGCACTTGAGGCCGAGGCTTCGCAGCAGTTCGACCTGCTGTTCATGGACGCCTTCTCGGGCGACTCGATTCCAGTGCACCTGGTGACGCGGGAGGCCTTCGACCTCTACGAGCGGCACCTGAAGAAAGACGGCATCCTGGTGGTGAACATCACCAACAACTACCTGGACCTTCGGCCGGTGGTGGCCGCGGCGGCGGCGCGACTGGGCAAGATCGCCATCGAGATCGAGCACAACCCGGACGACGGCGACGAGGAGTGCTACATCTCGCACTACGCGCTGGTGATGAGCCCGGAGCGGTACAACGCCAACAACGACTTCAAGACCGAGGCGCCGCTGATCCAGCCGACGCCCGGCTTCCGCGAGTGGACCGATTCGTTTTCGAACCTGTTCGCCATCGTGAGAAGATAGCGAGACCGCCCGATGGCCTTATACGCAATCACGATCTTTCTCTCGTCTTTCCTGCTGTTTCAGGTGCAACCGATCATCGCCAAGATCATTCTTCCGTGGTTCGGGGGGTCGGCGGCGGTATGGAACACGTGCATGCTGTTTTTCCAGACGGCGCTGCTCGGGGGGTACACGTACGCGCACGTGCTGCACGGGAAGTTCCCGTCGCGCAAGCAGTCGATGGTGCATATGGTGCTGCTGGCGGTGAGCCTGGCGGCGCTGCCGATTCTGCCCTCGGCGTCGTGGAAGCCGCAGGGGGGCGAGGATCCGGCGCTGCTGATTCTGGGCCTTCTGGCGGTGACGATCGGGCTGCCGTACTTCCTGCTGTCGACGACGGGGCCGCTGCTGCAGGCGTGGTACGCGCGGTCGCACGCCGGGGCGGTGCCGTACCGGCTGTTCGCGCTCTCCAATTTCTCTTCGCTGCTGGCGTTGATCAGCTACCCGCTGTTCGTGGAGCCGTCGCTCGATTCGACGCGCCAGGCGTGGATCTGGTCGGGCGGGTACGTGGCGTTCGCGGCGATCTGCGCGGGCGTGGCGTGGAAGGTGCGCGGAGACGCTCCGCTTCCGCCGCCGGCGGCGGAGGAAGGCGAAGAGGCGCAGGCGCCGGGGGCGCAGTTGCGACTGCTGTGGATCGGGCTGGCGGCGTGCCCGTCGGTGCTGCTGCTGGCGGTGACGACGCACCTGACGCAGGACGTGGCGTCGATTCCGTTTCTCTGGATCGTGCCGCTGGTTCTGTACCTGATCTCGTTCATCCTGACGTTCGAGATGACGCGGATCTATCAGCGCTGGCTGTGGCTGCCGCTGTTCGCGGTGGCGCTGGCGGGGATGGTCTATATCGAGATGGAAGGCGCGCCGGACCTGACGATGGCGCAGAACATCGCGGCGTGCGCGGCGGCGATGTTCGTGGCCTCGATGGTGTGCCACGGGGAGTTGGCGAGCCTGAAGCCGCATCCGCGCTACCTGACCAATTTTTATGTCTCGCTGAGCGTGGGCGGGGCGATCGGCGGGCTGATCGTCGGGCTGCTGGCGCCGGCGCTGCTGAACGCCTACCACGAGTACCCGTTCGGCTGGTGGGTGAGCTTCGGGCTGGTGCTGGCCGCGCTGTGCGTGCGCTATCCGGCGTTGACGCGGGGCAAAGGGCTGATCGGGCTGACGGCGCTGCTGACGCTGCTCGGGGTGTACGGCGGGGCGTGGACCAACGTACAGAAGCGGTTCCTGGCCGGCTACCGGCTGACGGAGCGGAACTTCTACGGGACGCTGCGGACGCAGGACGAGGGCGACTTCAACGACAAGACGCGCCTGCGGCAACTGCTGCACGGCGTGATCAACCACGGGCAGCAGTACCTGGTGCCGGAGCGGCGGCGGGAGGCGACCACCTACTACTGCCGGGAGAGCGGCGTGGGCGTGGCGATCACCACGCGGAACGAGTTCGAGCCGCAGAAGGTGGGCGTGATCGGGCTCGGGACGGGCACGCTGGCGAGCTACGCGCGGGTGGGGGACGAGTACCACATCTTCGAGATCAACCCGCTGGTGCTGCAGCTGGCGCGGGGCGAGTTTTCTTACTTGAACGAATCGCGGGCGCCGGCGAAGGTGCATATGGGCGACGCGCGGCTGTCGCTGGAAAGGATGGCGCCGCTGGGGCTGGACGTGCTGGCGGTGGACGCGTTTTCGGGCGACTCAGTACCGGTGCACCTGCTGACGACCGAGGCGATGGCGCTTTACTGGAAGCACCTGGCGCCGAACGGGATTCTGGCGGTGCACATCTCGAACCGCTACCTGGATCTGGAAGGCGTGGTGCAGACGGCGGCGCAGGCGAACGGGAAGGTGGCGCTGGAGTTTTCCGACGACCGGGAAGAGTCCGACGAGACGTGTTTTTCGTCGACGTGGATCCTGGTGATGAACGAGGAAACGCGGAAGGCCAGGCAGGCGCACCTGGCGGCGGGCAAGCCGATGCAGTCGCCGGCGGGCTTCCGGCTGTGGACCGATTCGTTTTCCGACCTGTTGAGCGTATTGAAGAAGTAGTCCCAGTCGCGATCTGGTATACTCTAGGCACCGGTTACAGAACAAACCTTCGACTTTGAGCGGCCGTCCCCTCCGAATCGGCTGCTTACGGGAACCGCATCGGAAAAGGGTTTGGCAAGTTGAAAGGTGTCCCCTTTTCCGATGCGGATTGCCCCGAACGAGTAACCGTTGGGGCTCACGGATCCGGCGCCGATTCCAGCCGGAGCGAGCACGTCCGCTTAAGCCGTGCCGCCATCACTCCGGGCCAGGCCCGCGTCCAATCATTCCCAGCCCGAGGCGCCGGCGGAAAACCGGAACCATAGAGAGGATCCGCGGAGAGATGAAAGTGTTTCAGAAGTTGGAAAGATCGTGAATCGGAATTTTGTTCATCTTCGCGTTGGCGGCGAAAAAAAAGACCCTCTGAACCGGTCCGCCGACGAGTGGAAGGAGCGGTTCTAAACTTTTTACCGGCTCCCGCAAGCACGCTTGATTCAGCCCGCCCGCTTCGTTCGTGTAGCGTCTCAATCCAGAGGGTTGGGTTATGTGATGAACTTCATCAATTCACGTCAGTACCCAGCAACTGGGTAACCAACAGCTATATTCCAGCAAACTGTTGAAAATAAATCAAGTGGGTAGTTGAGGAAAGTTTCAGGCCGGAGCGGGGCGCGCCAGGGCTGTGTCCATATGACACAATCAGATTCGTGACCCGCTTGACGCGCCGCGCGGCGCTGGCCGCCCTCGCCGCAACCCCAGGAATCGCCCAGCAGACGCAAGAGGAGGAATTCCAGGTATATGGAGACCATCCGCGGCTGTTTTTGAACGCGCGGCGACTTCGGCTGCTGAAGCGGGAGCGGGAACGCACCTCGCCGCGGTGGATGCAGTTCGAGACATTGGTGGCGGGCAAGGCGCAGATGGCGGAGCCGGGGTTTGCGCACGCGCTGTACCACATGGTGGCCGGGAGCGTGGAGTTCGGGAAGCA
>CAYMTH010000038.1:0-336 GCA_964393235.1 uncultured Solibacteraceae bacterium
AACGGGTGATGTTTCGCGCCCCGCCCTGTCCCTAAACTGGTCCAACCATGAAGCGTTTTGTCCTCTATACACTCCTCCTCTCTCTCCCCGCCGCCCACGCCGCCTTGATCGTCAACGGCGGCTTCGAGTCCCCGGTCGCCGCCACCGGCACCGCCACCCCCTACAACATCGGCGACAACCTCTCCGGCTGGACCGTCACCGGCGACACCGGCGGCCAGGTCTACCTCCTCAACAACGGCTACTTCGACATCGGCGGCAACTACGGCGCCCAGGAAGGCGTCCAGCACCTCGACCTCACCGGCCCCGGCCTCACCAATCGCGCCGGCGTCTCCCAGC
>CAYMTH010000038.1:360-12748 GCA_964393235.1 uncultured Solibacteraceae bacterium
ACCTACTCCCTCTCTTTCTTCATCGGCGACATCAACAACGCCGTCCTCCCCTACACCGCCTCCGTCGAAGTCCTCCTCAACGGCCTCTCCGCCGGCAACTTCAGCGTCACCGCCCCGGCCGGCGGCGCCGCCACCACCTGGCAGCAGTTCACCCTCAACTTCGTCGCCACCGGCGCCACCACCATCACCTTCCTTCGCATGCCCGACGGTACCCCCGGCCCCGATCAGTACATCGGCCTCGACAACGTCGCCCTCGCCGAAGTCACCCCCGGCTCCGACGTCCCCGAGCCCGCGTCGCTCCTCCTCTCCGCCGCCGGCCTCGGCCTCCTCGCCCTCCGCCGCCGCAACGCCCGGTAACCTGTCCCCGGCGCCGGCCCGTTTCCGCTTCTCCCACCGAAGCCTATGTTGCTCCCCGAGACGCACTCCCCCGAAACCGCCGGCGCCATCCTCGACGCTCTCCCGTTCCCCGCCCTCCCCCTCCGCCTCGCCAACTCCGCGCCTGCCACGCGTTGCGCTAACCACTACTCCCGCCGCTTTTGACTCTCCGCCAGCGCCGCCTTCGCCTTCTCCGCCATCCCCGCCGCCTGGTACGCCCGGCTCAACTGAAAATACAACGTCCCGTCCCCATCCAGCGCCGGCGCGGCCGCCTCCAGATGCCCCACCGCCTCCGCCCCCCGCCCCGTCGCCAGCAGCGCCCGCCCCAGCGACGCCCGCGCCTCCAGCATCCCCGGCGCCTTCCGCAGCGCCGCCACCGCCGCCTCCGCCTCGCCCTGCTGCAACAAACAGTCGCCCTTTAAAAACCACAGCACCTCCGCCTCCGGCTCATGCACCAGCAGCCGCTCCAGCGTGTTCAGCGCCTCTAAATACTGTCCCCCCGCGTACAACGACGCCGCCAGCTCCCGCTCCGTATCCCGGTCCTGCGGATTGAACCGCAGCGCCGCCCGCCACTCCCCGGCCGCTTCCAGATGCTTCCCCTGCGCCCGCAGCGTCTCCGCCTTCACCCGGTGCAGCTGCGGATTGTCCGGCAGCGCCCCCAGCTGCGTAAACGCCCGCCGCGCCCCCTCGTGGAAAACCCCGATCTCCTTCGCCAGCGCCTCCGCCCGCGCCACCGCCGGTCGCCCCTTCGCCTGCTCCTCCAGCGCCGCCGCCGCCTTCAGCCGCTGCTGCTTCTTCCTCACCTCCGCCGTCACCAGCAAAAACGCCCGCGACTCCGGAAACTCCTTCGCCAGCTGCCGGAACGCCGCCTCCGCCGCCGCCTCGTTGGCTTTCCCCAGCACGAACCACGCCCCCGCGTCCCCCGGTTCCAGTTTCGTCAACGCCGCCAGCTGCGGCACGGCCAGCCGCGCCTGCCCGCTTTGCAAATAGGCTTCTGCCAGCAACCGCCGCCCCTGCGCCTCGTTCGGCTTCATCGCCACCGCCCGCGTCAGCGGCCCCACCGCGCGCCCCGCCTGCCCCATCCGCAGCAGCGACGTGCCCAGCAGCGCGTGCGCCGGAAACACCCCCGGCATCGCCTTCGCCGCCGTATCCAGATACGGCACGGCCTCTTTGTCCTTCCCCGCCATGTGCAGCGCAATCCCCAGGTTCAGCTTCCAACCTGGATTCGCCGGCTGCTGCTTCACCAGCTTCTCGTAAACACCCGCCGCCCCGGCGAAGTCCCCCGCCGCCATCCGCCGCTGCCCCTCTTCCGGCAGCTGCGCCCAGCAGACCAAAAAACAAACGGGCGCCAGCAGAAGCTGGCGCCCGAATTGTTGTGCGAGGTTCAACCTTCTATCTTAGAACCCGACGCGCACGCCGAACCGCAACTGCCGTTCGCCGCTCGCGCTCGTGATCAGACCGAAGTTACCGCCGTCCACGTTCGCGCTCGGATTCCCGAACCACGGCGTGTTCGTCAGGTTCTGCGCTTCCGCGCGGAACTGCAGGTTGATTTTTTCGGTCAGTTCGAAGTTCTTCAACAGGTTGAAGTCGACACCCGCGCGACCCGGCCCGCGGAACCGGTTCCGGCCCGTATTGCCGAAACGCGGAGCCGTACCGGCCGGCGTCGGAGTGGCGAAGTTCGAAGCGGCAAAGTACGGAGTGTTCGTGCCCTTGCCATACAGATACTTGAAATCGCCAACCTGGTCGGCCGTCTGCAGGTTGCCCGGCGCCGCCAGACGCGTACCGTCCGCCGTCACCGTGAACGGCGTGCCGCTGAAGGCATAGTAGATGCCGCCGGCCTGCCAGCCGCCAATCACGGTGTTGACCACCTTGTTCGCGGTATCGCCGAACGCCTTACCCTTGCCGAACGGCAGCTGGTACAGGAAGCCCATCTGGAACACCTGCGTACGGTCGTAGCCGGCCGTCGCGCGGTTCCGGCGGATCACCGGATCCCAGTTCCAGTTCACGCTCACCCACCCGTCGTCGTCGGTCATGTTGATCGCCTTCGACCAGGTGTAGGCGCCCTGAATGAACAGGTCCTTCGTCACGTTCCCGCGCAGCGAGCTCTGCAGACCGTGGTAGTTGGAGCTCATCCAGCCGTCCCACATGTTGATCGCAATGCCGCGGCCCGTCGACGCAAAGAACGGACGCCCGTTGTTGCCCGCGCCCGGCGCCGCCGCGTTGATGTCGCGGTCACCCAGCACGTTGTTCGAAGCGGTACCGACGTAACCCACCGAGCCGTTCAGGTTCTTGCCCAGCCGGCGCTCGATCGTGAAGTTCCACGAGTTGATGCCGCCGCGCTGAATGCTGCCCCACGGGCTGCGCATCGCCACCGTGTTCGGCAGCGGCACGATACCCGAGGAGAGATCCGGCACCGGGATCGGCGGAATGCCGGTCGCCAGCGTCCCGAACGCCTGGTTGCCCGTGTTCTGCTGGAACGTCGCCGCGATCGTCAGCGGATAGAATCCGCGCAACGGCCGCGAGAACGGCAGCGGATCGATCGTGAACCCGTACCCCGTCCGGATAACCGTCGAGTCGTTCACGCGGACCGCCAGACCGACGCGCGGCGCCAGGAACAGCGGCTGCACGCTCACGCCCGGGTTCGTCGGGATCGGACCGCGCCCGCCCAGCGTCACCCGCATCGTCTGCAGGTCGAGCCGTTCGATGCCCTTGCCGTCGCCGCGGTTCAACAGCGGATACGCTTCCGCGCGCACGCCGTAGTTCAACGTCACGTTCCGGTTGATCTGCCAACGGTCGCGCAGGTACCAGCCAAACTGCCATTCCCGCGTCGACATGATTTCGTACTGCAGCGACTTCGACATCACCGTCGGCAGGCCCAGCAGCGTCTGCGCGAACGCATTCGCCAGCGTCGGCGCCGGACCGCCCGTCAGGGCCGCCACGCCGCCGCCGAAGTTGAACGCCCCGCGCGGGTTGTCCGTCTCCGGCTGCCAGTGCGTCATCGAGTGCCGCACCGTGTCGAAGCCCATGCGGATTTCGTGCGAGGACTTGATGATCGACAGGTTCGTCGTGAACGTGTAGCTGCGCTCGGCGCGCTCCAGCGGCATCCACGTCGCCGTCTGGCCCCACGAGCTCAGACCCGTGAAGCTGAACACCGGCAGACCCGACTGGCGCGGATCCGATCCGTTCGTCCCCGGAATCCGGAAAACTTCCGATCCCCAGTTCCGGCCGAAGTCGTCACCGTTCGCCACCTGGTCCATGCGCGTCATGCCCCACGTCGCGTCCAGCAGCATCGTCGGGCTGATCGTGTAGTTCGTGCCGATCGTCGCCAGGTACTGATTCGTGTCGCCCAGACCCGGATCGCCGGCGATACCACCGCCGCCCGCCTGGCCCAGACCGAACCGGCCGCCCGAAAGCGCCGTCAGCATCGAGTACTTCACGAACATCGTGTGCTTCTCGTTCCGGTTCCAGTTCAGCTTCCCGTCGTAGTTGTTCCGGTTCAGCTGGCCGCTGCCCGCCGCGAAGTAGTTGTTCGCGAACGTGCCGTTCGTCGCGTTCGCCGTGAAACCGGCGCCGCCCGTGTTGTTCGGGTTCGGCACCAGCGCCAGGTAAGCCAGCGCCTGCGGGCTGAAACGCGCCGAAGGAACGCGGTTCCCCGCGAACGGCTGACGCCCCGTCCCGTCCGGATTGCCCGTCGCCGGGTCATAGATCACGCCCTGGCCGTTCGTGCCGATCCGGCCCGAAAAGTCACCGGCGCGCATCGCCGCGTCCGGCACCGTGAACGCGCCCTGGCCGCCCGTCTTCTGCTTCGTGATTTCCGTGTGCGCAAACCAGAACAGCTTGTTCTTGATGATCGCGCCGCCCAGCTTGCCGCCGAAGATGTTCAGCCTGTAATCCGCGTTCGGCGTCGTCGCCGGCTGGAAATAGGCCCGCGACTTCAGGTCCTGGTTTTCGTGGTACTCCCACGCCGCGCCGTGCAGCTGGTTCGTGCCGCTCACCGACGCTACCGTCATCGCCGCGCCGCCCGCCATGCCCTGCTCCGCGTCAAACGAAGAGGTCGTGATGTTCACGTTCTCCACCGTCTCCGCCGGAGCCACATAAGCCACGTGGTGGGGCAGCCAGATGTTGATGTTCGCCGCGCCGTCCAGACGGGTCGCATTGTTGTTCCGCGCCGTCCCGTTCACGTTCGTCGTCAGCGCGCGCCCGGGCGTGTCCGTCGCCGAGTTCTGGAACGCCGCCGGGGTCGCGCCCGGCACCAGGTTGATCAGCGCCTGATAATTCCGGTACTGGTTCAACGGCATCTCCGTCACGACCTTCGACGTGATTTCCGACTTCGTCTCCGAACGGTCCGTCTGCAGCGTCACCGCCGAGGCTTCCACCGTCACCTGCTCGCTCACCGCGCCCACTTCCAGCGCCGCGTTGATACGCGCGGTCGTGTTCACCGTCAGCACGACGCCTTCCCGCGTCAGCGTCTTGAAGCCGTTCGCCGAGATCTTCACCGTGTAGGTGCCGATCGGCACGCTCGGAATCGTATAATTGCCGACCGTATCCGTCGTCGTCTCACGGGAGAAGCCGGTCGCCTTCTCCGAAATGGTCACCTTCGCGTTCGGAACCAGTGCCCCGGTGGCGTCTTCCACCGTGCCCAGAATCGTGCCGTACAGTACCTGCGCGGCCGCCGGAATCGTCGCGATCCCGAGCAGCAGTGCAAAACCTAACAAGGCCGCACGGCCCTGCCAGCGTTGCAGTGAAGCAATGCTCATTAACAACCCCCTGAAGTAGATAGGGATAACCCTGTCTATCAGTTAAACCACCCCCTTTACAGTAATGTCAAATCGCCATTTCCCCCGCTTCCCGCGCCAAATGCCCCGTTTTGCCCCAGAAAACGCGCTTTTTCCCCCTTTCCCCGCGGCCCTTCGCTTGCCATTAAGAATTCCTTAGGAGCACTTTCCATGAGTAATTGCCGCCTCCGGCTTGGGCTCCTATCGCTCGCGGTGTGTCTCCCCGCGGCCGCCCAAGCTCCTGCCATTGCCCCCAATGGCATCCTCAACGCCGCGGACTATACCCGCGACATTGCCCCCGGCTCCATGGTCGCTATCTTCGGGTCGAACCTCGCGCCCCGCACCACGGCCGCCGCCGCCGTCCCCCTCCCCAAATCCCTCGAGGGCGTCGCCGTCGAGGTCCAGGACACCTCCGGCGTCTGGGCCCCCGTCCCCCTCTACTTCGTCTCACCCGGCCAGATCAACGTCCAGTTCCCCTTCACCTCCCCGGGCTCCGTCCAAATCCGCATACTAATAGGTCCCGCCTACTCCGCCCCCGCCTCCGTCCCCCTCGCCGCCCGCGCCCCGCGCATCTTTACCAAATCCATGGACGGCAAAGGCGAACCCACCCTCTTCCACGCCCGCGACTTCTCCTGGGTCTCCTCCTCCAACCCCGCCACCCCCGGCGAATACCTCGTCCTCCTCCTCACCGGCCTCGGCGCCGTCTCCCCCGCCAAAGAAGCCGGCGCCCCCGGCGGCGACAACGCCGCCAACGGCCCCATCAATTACATAATCGATCCCGTCTTCCTCACCTTCGGCGGCCAGGAAACCCGCGCCGCCTTCGCCGGCCTCATGCCCGGCTTCCCCGGCGTCTATCAGATCAACTTCCAGGTCCCCGACGCCGTCCCCGCCGGCGTCCAGGCCCTCCAGGTCCGCACCGGCCAGGCCTCCTCCCAGGCCAACGTCGCCGCCGCCTGCGCCCGCTCCTCCACCCCCGGCGCCGCCTCCGCCACCATCCCCCCCTCCGGCGGCCCCCCCCCCCCCCCCCCCCTCCCCCCCCCCCTCCCCCCCCGCCCCCCCCCCCCCCCCCTCACCGTCCCCCCCGGCGCCTTCCCCGACCCCGCCACCCTCTCCCTCGCCCCCAAACAAACCCCCACCCCCGTCGACGACTTCCGCGCCTCCCACGTCTTCACCCTCCAGGGCCTCCCCACCACCCGCAACGCCCCCTCACCCTCACCCTCGACCTCTCCCAACGCGAAGCCACCGGCGATGCCCTCGTCGCCCTCGCCTCCGGCAAGAGCGTCCGCGGCGCCGGCCTCGAGTTCCTCGAAGCCTCCGTCGCCAACGGCAAAGCCACCGTCACCATCCCCCCCTCCGCCGAAGCCGACCCGCCCAAAGCCCTCACTCCCGCCATCGAGTCCGGCCCCGAGGTCACCCTCTACGTCATGACCTTCTACCGCCGCGTCCAGATCGGCGACTTCCTCCTCTTCTATCCCCCCGCCCAGGTCACCGAGTCCGACGTCAACGCCGTCGCCGCCACCCTCATCGAGGCCAAACAGCGCCTCCAGTCCTTCGGCCTCAACTGGTCCCGCCGCACCCGCTGGCCCCTCCGCGTCGTCATCTATCCCTACCCCGCCGCCGACGCCGGCAAGTGGGGCCTCGCCGAACCCTCCATCCTCGGCGTCAACTACCACTCCATCTCCCTCAACGCCAATAAACTCACCGGCGGCGTCTCCACCGAATGGCGCGCCTCCATCGCCCACGAACTCTTCCACATTCAGCAGAACCTCTACGACCCCCGCGACGCCTACCGCATCGCCAAGTCCCCCGGCCCCTGGCTCTGGTTCCAGGAAGCCGCCTCCACCTGGTTCGAATCCGTTTTCACCAACGACCGCGATGCCGTCCCGTCCATCGTCTCCAACGATAACTACGCCTTCCTCACCAAACACGGCCTCGAATACCAGCCCGGCGACCCCGGCGCCGTCCAGGACCACGGCTACGGCGCCTCCATGTTCCTGCACTTCCTCACCTCCAAACCCGGCGGCGACGCCACCGTCGCCGACATCCTCAAACAAGGCGAAGCCCGCGCCACCGGCATCATTCCCAACCCCGCCCGCTGGCCCGTCGAAGGCGCCGCCTCCGTCCTCCGCGGCATGATCTCCGAATACTGGCGCGAGTTCGTCGTCAAGTACACCGAAGGCGAACTCTATGGCGGCCGCTTCCCCGGCCACAACGAGGTCATCTCCCAGCTCAAGGACCGTCACGCCTTCACCGACGCCGCCACCCCCGGCAAGACGTTCTCCTGGGACGCCCCCGCCCTCTCCGCCGCCTACTACCTCGTCCGCGTCCAGGCCTGGCCCAAAGACGTCAAAATGACCGTCTCCCTCGCCGACCCCGCCGGCGAAGCCCAGCTCTCCCTCTACCGCGTCAAGGGCGATACCTGGACCCTCGTCACCCGCATGCGCGCCGGCGAGTTCGAGTTCCCCAAACCCGAAGACCTCGTCGCCAACGGCGAATCGCTCCTCCTCGCCGTCGCCAACGGGAACGGCTCCGGCCGCTACACCGCCGCCACCAACCTCCAGATCGGCGTCAACAAAGCCGTCGATTCCATCCTCCCGCTCCTCCGCGCCATGCCGAACTTCAAGAGCCAGATCAATGCCATGATCACCCGCTCCAACCAGCCCGCCAGCCCCAGCCTCATGGGCACCTTCTTCGGCCTCCCCGGCCTCTCCTGGCCCGGCGGCGCTTCGTTCTCGGCCACCGCCCAGGACTCCGCCCTCGTCAGCGCCGGCGATCCCCCCTTCACCACCACCCTCACCGGCACCCTCTCCCCTGACGGGCTGACCATCGTCAACGCGCACTTCAAACGCACCCGCCTCATCGACCGTACATATAAGGATTCCGCCAACAACACCTTCCGCCGCTACGAGGACGAACTCCAGGAATGGGACATCGTCAACCTTCCCATCGTCGTCCCCACCCGCGGCTTCTCCGCCGCGACGTCGTCGTTCCTCTATCAGAAGAAGGGCGCCGCCGCCGGCTCTTCCATCACGAACTTCAACTGCCGTACGCTCTTTTACAACGGTTCCGCCGCGGCCTTCTCCCCCGCCAAGGTGACCACCATCAACTGCTCGGCGTCCTTCCCCGCCGAGGACCGCTACTACAACGAGATCACCTTCTACAAATGAGTCCGGGGTGAGTCTTCTGCTAGACTCACCTTCACGGATCTATGCGTCAGGAAGTGACCCGTTTACTCGTAGAATGGCGTGAAGGCAACCGCGCCGCCCTCGATGCTCTTCTCCCCGTCGTCTACGACGAGCTGCGCCGCCTCGCCGAAAGCTATATCGCCCGCGAACGCTCCGGCCACACGCTGCAGCCCACCGCCCTCGTCCACGAAGCCTACGTCCGCCTCATCGGCCAGGACATTCCCGACTTCCAGAACCGCGCCCACTTCTTCGGCGTCGCCGCCCACCTCATGCGCCAGGTCCTCGTCGATTCGGCCCGCAAGTTCCGCGCCGGCAAACGCGGCGGCGGCAACAAGGTCTCCCTCGACGGCATGGGCATCGACATCGGCGACCCCAACGTCAACTCCCCCTTCCTCGCCCTCGACGAGGCCCTCCAGCAGCTCGAGAAACTCGACCCGCGCAAGGGCAAAATCCTCGAAATGAAATACTTCGGCGGCCTCACGCTCGACGAGATCGTCGAGGCCACCGGTGTTTCCAAAGCCACCGTGAGCCGGGACCTTCGCTCCGCCGAAGCCTGGATCCGCGTGCAACTCACCGCGGGAGAAAAATGACCCCGGAGCGGTTCGCTCGCATCGACGAACTCTTCAACGCGGCCCTCGATCTGCCCGCGCCAAAACGCCGTTCCTTCCTCGAAAACGAGTGCGGGGACGATGCCGAACTGCTCAAAGCCGTCTCCGAAATGGTCCTCGCCGACGAGGACCCCGACGAGGCCATCGACAACGCCCTCGTCCACGGCGCCCAGGCCTGGGCCATCGTCACCGAAGAACAGGTGATCGGCCAGCGCCTCGGCCCCTACCGCCTCACCGGCTTCCTCGGCCGCGGCGGCATGGGCGCCGTCTACCGCGCCACCCGCGACGACTCCGCGTTCCAGAAGGAGGTCGCCGTCAAAGTCCTCCGCGGCGGCGTCGACACCCGCTCCGTCCTCCGCCGCTTCGAACAGGAACGGCAGATCCTCGCCCGCCTCGAACACCCCCACATCGCCCGCCTCCTCGACGGCGGCACCGGCGACAACGGCCTCCCGTACCTCGTCATGGAATTCGTCGAGGACGGCATCACCGTGACGCAGTACTGCAGCGAGGCCGCGCTCTCGCTCGAACGCCGCCTGCTGCTCTTCCTCGACATCTGCTCCGCCGTCGGCTACGCGCACCAGCTGCTGATCGTCCATCGCGACCTGAAGCCCGGCAACATCCTGGTCGACAAGTCCGGGTCCGTCAAGCTGCTCGATTTCGGCATCGCGCGCGTCCTCTCCGACACCGCCGACCAGACGCTCACCGTCGCCGGCGCGCAGATGCTGACGCCCGAATACGCGAGCCCCGAACAGGTCCGCGGCGAGCCGGTCACGACCGCGACCGACGTCTACTCGCTCGGCATCATTCTTTATGAACTGCTGACCAGCAAGAAGGCGCAGCCGATCGAGGAGACTTCGCTCGCCGGCATCGCCCGCGCGGTCTGCGAGACGATGCCGATGCGCCCCTCACAGGCGATCGAGGACACCGGCGGCCCCGTCCGCGGCAAGGACCTGCGCGGCGACCTCGACAACATTATTCTAAAGGCGCTGCACAAGGACCGCGAGCGCCGCTACGCCTCCGTCGAACGGTTCGCGGAGGACATTCGCGCCCACCTGCAGGGCTTGCCGGTGAAGGCGCGGCCGGATTCGTTCGGCTACCGGGCGTCGAAGTTCCTGAAGCGCAACCGGCTGGCCGTAATCAGCGGCACGGCCGCCGCGCTGCTGCTGACCGGCACGACGTTCCTGCTCTGGCTGCAGGTGCAGAAGACGCGCCGGCAGTTCGAACAGGTGCGGCAGCTTTCCAACTCGTTCCTGTTCGATTTCTACGACGCGGTGGCCGGGCTGCCCGGCGGTCTGAAGGCGCGGCAGATGGTGGTGGAAAAGGGGCTGCAATATCTGGAGCCGCTGGCGGCCGAGTCGGCCAGCGACCCGGCGCTGGCGCGCGAGGTCGGGCTCGGCTACGAGCGCGTCGGCGACGTGCAGGGCAACCCGCTCGATTCCAACATCGGCGACACCAAAGGCGCGCTGGTGAGCTACGCCAAGAGCATCGCGCTGCTCGAGCACGCCTGGCAGGAAGAGGGCCGGAACGTGGCCGGCCGCAAGGACCTGCAGCGCGCCTATTACAAACTGGGCTCGCTGCAGCGCTTCGCCAGCAACACGAAGGGCGCGCTCGAGAGTTTTCAGCGGGCGATCCAGCACGGGGAAGTATACGTGAAGGAGTCGGCGGGCGACGTGGCGGGGATGCGGCAGTTGGCCCGCGCGCACGACCAGATGGGGCGCATGGCGTCGGTGATCGGGGTCGAAGAGGGCCGGCAGAGCGCGGAGCGCGCGGTGCAGATCCGCGAGGAGTTGATCTTCAAGGGGATCGGCGACCGGGCGGCGCTCGGCGAATTGGCGTCGAGCTACGCGACGCTCGGGACGGTGCTGGCGCGGATGGGCAAGCTCGACAACGCACTCGAGGCGTACAAGAAGAGCCTCATGATGCAGGAGCGGATCGCGGCGATGAAGCCCGACGACGTGGCGGCGCAGCGGACGGTCATGATTGCGATGAGCCACGTGGGCGACACGCTGGGGAACTCGCACATGCTGAACCTGGGGCGATTCGCGGAAAGCGCGGTGATTTACGGTAAGGTGGTGGACAAAGGGCGGTGGCTGGTGTCGGTGGATCCGCGGGACCGCAAGGCGCAGCTCGATCTGGCGTTCGGGCTGCTGCGTTGGGGGAACGTGTTGCGGGCGGCGGGCGATTTCGCGAAGTCCGGCCGGGCGACGGAGGAGTCGCGGCAGCTGATGGAGGGGCTGTTGCGGGACGATCCCGAGAACAACCGGCTGGCGCAGAACCTGACGTTTTTGCATCACCAGTTCGCGGAGCTTTATGCCGATCAGCGGCAGTGGGCGAAGGCGGTGGCGGCGAACGAGCTTTCGATGGCGATGTCGAAAAAACTGATCAAGCGCGACGCGCGCGACACGTCGCCGCCGCGGATGTTGCTGGAGGCGCTATTGAAGCATCCGACGATGCTGGACGGGGCGGGGCAGCACGAGAAGGCGGCGGAGGCGGCGAGCGAGCTGGCGCAGCTGGCGGGGGCGGGGCAGTTTGTGAAGGTGAAGGAGCCGCGGGTGCGGATGCTGGCGGCGCTGGCGTTTGAGAAAGCGGCGGAGTATTTGCCGGAGCGGCAGAAGGAGTTGCGCGGGCGGGCGGAGGCGGAGTGGGCGGCGATCGAGCGCGACGGCCTGCTGATTCCGCAGCTGCTGGCGGAGCGGGAAGCGTTCCGCAAGCGGCTTCTGGCCGGGCGCTAGAGCGGCGGGGTCGGGCAGCGGAGAGAAGCGGCGGGGTGGTCGCGCGGGGACAGGCTGAAGCCTTTCCCCGACGGGGGGGCCGTTGGATGCGCGGAGAGAAGGGGCGGGGATCAACCGAAGGGGGAGCCGGTGCGCTTGCCGGGGGGCTTCGGCAGGCGGCGCATCGCGCGGATGCCCCAGGTGGCGAACGCGGCGCAGAGCACCGCGAACACCACCAGGAAATAGACGATATGGCGTCCGGGAATGCGCCGCAATTCGGGTCGGGGGGCCATCGGGTTCCTAGTGGCGGAAATGACGGACTCCGGTGAGCACCATCGCGATGCCGAGACGATCGGCGGCCGCGATCACGTCGGCGTCCTTCACTGACCCGCCGGGCTGAATCACCGCCGTCACGCCGTGCGCGACCGCGGCTTCGAGGCCGTCCGGGAAGGGGAAGAACGCGTCACTCGCGAGCACGCAGCCGGCCAGCGGGAGCACGCTCTTCTTGGCGCCGATCTCGACCGAGAACACGCGGCTCATTTGGCCGGCGCCGGCCGAAAGCAGCTGGCCCTCGCGGGCGTAGACGATCGCGTTCGACTTGACGTGCTTGACGACCTTCCAGCCGAACTCGAGGCCGCGCCATTCGTCGTCCGTCGGCGGGCGGGAGGTGACGACCTTCGCGGCGGCGCGGTCGAGCTTCGCGTAGTCGGGCGTCTGGACGAGGAAGCCGCCCG
>CAYMTH010000038.1:12758-16239 GCA_964393235.1 uncultured Solibacteraceae bacterium
TGACGACGAAGGCGTCTTCGACGGCCTTCACTTCGACGAGGCGGAGGTTCTTCTTGGCGGCGAGGATTTCGAGGGCGGCCGGTTCGAACGACGGCGCGGCGATCGCTTCGATGAACGTCTTGACGATCTCGGAGGCGGTTTCAGCGTCGACCGGGCGGTTGAAGGCGAGGACGCCGCCGAAGGCGGAGACGGGATCGGCGTCGAAGGCTTTGCGATAGCTTTCGGCGAGCGTCGCCTGCTCGGCGCAGCCGCAGGGGTTGGTGTGCTTGATGATGACCGAGGCGGGGAGGGCGAACTCGCAGACGAGCTGCCAGGCGGCGTCGAGGTCGACGAGGTTGTTGTAGCTGAGTTCCTTGCCCTGGAGCTGACGGCCGCCGGCGACGCCGGAGGAGCCGGCGGCGTAGAGGGCGGCCTTCTGGTGCGGGTTTTCGCCGTAGCGCATGTCGAGGACGCGGGGGACGCGGAGGTCGAGGGTGCGCGGGAGGTCGAGCTGGACGTCCTGGAACTCTTCGCCTTCGATGGAGATGTCGGCGAGGCGGTTGGAGATGGCGCGGTCGTAGGCGGCGGTTCGGTGGAAGGCCTTGACGGCGAGGTCCCAGTGGGTCTTGCGGGAGAGCTGGCCGCCGCCGGCTTTGAGCTCTTCGAGGAGGGCGGGATAGTCGTCGGGGCTGGTGACGACGGCGACGTCCTGCCAGTTTTTGGCGGCGGCGCGGATCATCGTGGGGCCGCCGATGTCGATGTTTTCGATGAGTTCGGGGACGGTGGCGTGTTTGTCGGCGGCGATTTTTTCGAAGGCGTAGAGGTTGACGATGACGAGGTCGATGGTGGGGATGGCGTGCTGTTCGAGGGCTTCCATGTGCTCGGGTTTGGAGCGCATGGCGAGGATGCCACCGGCGATGTTGGGGTGGATGGTTTTGACGCGGCCGTCGAGCATTTCGGGGAAGTGGGTCACCTCGGAGACGTCGAAGACGGGGATGCCGGCGTCCTTGAGGAGTTTGGCGGTGCCGCCGGTGGAGATGAGGTCGATATCGAGCTCGCGGAGGCCGCGGGCGAATTCGACGGCGCCGGACTTATCGGTGAGGCTCAGGAGAGCGCGTTCAATTTTGGCCATGGGTTCAGTTCGGGAGAATGAACTTTCAGGATAACGGCTTTTTGAGGGCGGGGCGGGATGAACCGGGCAAAAAAGCAAAGGCCCCCGGGCGGGTCCGGGGGCCGATCGGTGGAGCGTTAGAATCCACCGTGAATGGTGCGGTCCATAGAGCGTGAGATTCGAGCCAACATCTCGCCGCAAGAGCCGATGCCGGATGGGGGAGAGGCCCACCCGGCAATGGCGAACAGGACCACAGCCAACCCGAAATCGATAAGTTTTTTCTTCATGGTTTCCTCGATCCTCCGCGGGATGGCGTCTTATGGCCGGGCTAGAGCGGGCAGACAGGCAAGGGCGGGTCTAGGAGCCCTGGCTGGCGGCGCTGCCCATGGAACTGGCGATCTTGGAAAAGATCTGGCTAATGTTTTCCGAAACGCTGGGCATAATTGCGCCAGCGGCAACAGCGACAAAGCCGGCCATGAGAGCATATTCGATGAGGTCCTGGCCTTTTGTATCGAGCCAGACTCGGGCGACGAGAGCGTTCTTCTTGACGATATTCATGTTTGACTCCTTGCGGCCGCCAGTGCATTTCGCCGCGGCTCAAAAGTACCATCGGACATGCGCGCAAGAAGTACAGGCCCAGCAAAAGATTTTTTTGATTATTCTTTTGCCAGTTGGCGGAAGCGGCGGAGGACTTTGACGACGTAACGGCGGGTTTCCTGGTAGGGGGGGATGCCGCCGAAACGGTCGACCGCGCCGGGGCCGGCGTTGTAGGCCGCGATCGCCAGGGCGAGGCCGTTGCGGCGGCTCTCGTACTTCGTGATCAGCATGTCGAGGAACTTCGCGCCGCCATCGACGTTCTGCTCCGGATCGTGCGGGTTCACCTTTAAATGACGGGCCGTCTGCGGCATCAGCTGCATCAGCCCGATGGCGCCGGCGTGGGAACGGGCGTTCACCTGATAGCCGGATTCGACCTCCATCACCGCCTGGATCAGCTCCGGACGGAGATTGTGCTTGCCGGCCGAGAGGCCGATGAGCCGGGCGGCAGGGCCAGGGACGTTGAGGAGCGCCACGTCGGAAACCGCTCCCGCTGGCGGGGCGACGGGCGGGTCCGGGACGATATCGGCGGCGTCAATCACGATGGAATTGCCCCCCGCGCGGACAAAGACGGTGGATCCGTCGCGGATGAGATCGTCATACGGGAGGCGGGCGCCGCTCTTGAGGACGAGGACTTTGGGCTTGGCGACGTCGTTGACCGGGAGTTCCGAGGCGAGGCACACGCCGAGCGCCAGAATCCACAGCATACACTTCCGCATGTAAACAGGATCGGCCGGGCGGGCGGAAACCGCCATCGGGGAAACGCCTGATTCCGGGGTATATACTCGTCGCATGCGAGTGACGGCGATTGGACTGATGGCGGGGTTGGCGATGGGGGCGGCGGGCCTGGTGACGGTGCCGCTGCGGACGCGGGTGGAGGCGTACCGGGGGAGCGGGGAGTGGCGGGAGGCGGCGTTGACGGAGCGGCTGGATCCGGCGAAGACGGCCATTATTTTGTGTGACTTATGGGACAAGCACTGGTGCCGGGGGGCGACGGAGCGGGTGGCGGGATTGACGGGGAAGATCAACCCGGTGCTGCGGGCGGCGCGGGCGAAGGGGGTGCTGATCATCCACGCGCCGTCGGAGACGATGGGGTTTTACGAAGGGACGGCGCAGCGGCGGGCGGCGCAGCTGATGCCGCGGGTGGCGCCGCCGACGCTGCGGACGATCGACGCGCCGGCGCTGCCGATCGACGATTCCGATGGAGGTTGCGACACTTCGACCGATAAGTTCTACAAAGCCTGGCGCCGGCAGCATCCGGCGATCGAGATCGGGCCGGCCGACCTGATCACGGACCAGGGGGAGGAGGTGTACAGCGCGCTGCGGCAGCGAGGGATCGAGCATCTGCTGGTGGCCGGCGTGCACACGAACATGTGTATTTTGAACCGTTCCTTCGCGATCAAGCAGATGACGCGATGGGGGGTACGGTGCATCCTGGTGCGGGACCTGACGGACGCGATGTACGATCCGAAGGACGCACCGTACGTGAGCCATGACCGGGGCACGGAGCTGGTGATCGAGCACATCGAGCGGCACTGGGCGCCGACGGTGCTTTCGACGGACCTGCTGCGGGCGCTGGGCCGGTAGGGTCATTTCCTGTCCCCGTGGAGCTGTTCGTAGGGGTCGCAGACGGCATCCAGGATGTACTGTTCCGGGATGTACTGGTAGCGCGAGGAGCTGAACACACACATATACTCGCGGTCGAAGTCCTGCTGACCGAGGGCAAGGCGTTCGCCGGCGAGGAATTCGGCGGAGATGCGCGGGCACTGGTCGGCGGTGAGTTTGAAGCGGGTCCAG
>CAYMTH010000039.1:0-10929 GCA_964393235.1 uncultured Solibacteraceae bacterium
AAAGTGTCAACAATCACGCCGGTCTAAAGTGTCAACAATCATCCCGGCCGCGCACACACCAACAGCTCACGATACACTCTCCGGTGCCACAATTTCCTTGCCGAGCCTGCTGCGGGGAGTTGTAGCCCCGGCGGCCCGGGTCCACGACCTTTAGACACCTTCTCTGAGAAGTTACTGAGTATTGGAATCGATCGTGGGTGACTTGTTGATCCAGACCTCCTTGGGCATGGCGATTGGTGTTGGATGGCGGCGGGCGGCTCGTTCCGGTTGCTGCTGATAAGCGGCGGCCAGCACGGCCTGGCGTTGTTGCCGCGCCTCCTCAGCCAGGCCGAAGTGCAAGGTGACCGGCGTAAACAAGCCGATTCCGGAATGGCGGTGTTCATCGTTATACCAGGGGGAAAAGCGCCGGCAGCAAGCGCGGGCGCCCTGAATCGAGCCGAAGCGGTCGGGGAATTCCGGCCGGTGTTTCATGGTGCGGAACTGACTTCCCGAATACGGGTTGCTGTCGGAGACGTGTGGACGGGAATGCATCTTTGTGACGCCGAGATCAGATAGCAGAAGCACCACCGGCTTGGAGGTCATCGAAGAGCCTCGCTCGGCATGGATGGTGAGTTGGCCTTCGGAGACCTCGAACTCGCGGCAGGTTTCGCCGATCAGGCGTTTGGCCAGTTGGGCGCCTTCGTGCGGCACCAGCATCCAGCCGACGACGTAGCGGCTGAAGACATCGAGGAACACGTAGAGGTAATAGTCGGTCCACTTGACCGGGCCGCGGAGTTTGTTCATGTCCCAGCTCCAGAGTTAGTTGGGGCCGCAGGCCAGCAGTTTCGGCTTGGCGCAGGGCGGATGGGCGAGTTGGTCGCGGCGCGCGCGCACCTGGCCGCGCTGTTTCAGCAACCGGTACATGGTGCGGATGGATCACGGAAAGCGGTTCTCATCGACCAATTGCGCAAAGATGGCGGCGGGTGCGGCATCACGACTGCGGTCGGAGTTCAGTTCGGCCAGCACCTGTTCCCACTCGGGCGGCGAGAGGGCACGACGGGAGGTGGGAAGGATGACGGACACTGTCGACCGGTCGCGGCAGTGACGGTATAAGGTCGCCCGAGGGAGCGAAAGTTCTTGGCACGCCAGAGCAACGCCGACTTGGTGCGCGAGGGTTTTGGCGGCGACCAGCAGAGCGTCTCCGGGTCACTCTCCGTCATCGTCCGGCCGAGCAAGGCAGCCATCTTTTTTGAACTTCGATGATGAGGTGCGCTTTGCGAAATTCTGCGGTGAGACGTTAGTTCTGGCGGCGCAGTTTGGCGATCTCCTCGGCCTCAGCGTTGCGGCGGACTTTGGAACGTCGGCGCTTGGCAAAGGCCAGATCGATGCCGGCGGCGCACTCACGCCCCCAAGTGGTCAAGTGCGAAGAGTACAGACACTGGCGCAGCAGTAGCGCCCCAATGGCGCCGGGCTCAGTGGCGGCATCGGCTTCGGCCCAAATACGTATCTTGTATTTGGCGGTGAACCTCCAGCGCTTCGGTTTGGCGAGGACTTCCGCGTCCACTCAGGCCGGAGTGTCCTACGGGGCGCCGGTTTTGCCGCGGCTCCGCCGCGCTGCGCCGCGCTACGCTCGTCTGCACTCCGTTCCGCCGCCGGCAAGGCCGCACGAAGAGCAACAGCAATCTTCCTCTTCTCCATATTGATCCTTCCTTCCGCCCTGCTAACTAATTGCAGCTACGGAAGGTTTCTCAGCTATGTTGGCACGGAGGGGGTGTGCCCCGCGGAGGGCGCCTGGCGCTATGATTTGTGGAGAACTACGGATGACGAGCGCGAAACGGATTGGCGGGACGTGGTGGCTGCTGGCGGCGGCGATGCTGCCGGCCGGGGCGGCGGATGTCGCCTTCTTCGAGAAAAAGATCCGGCCCGTGCTCGCCGAAAAATGCTTCGCCTGCCACTCGGATCGCGCCAAGATCGTCTTCGCCGGACTGAAACTCGACTCCAAAACCAACCTCGCCAAAGGCTCCGACGCCGGACCCGTGCTCGTCCCCGGCAACCCCGACACGAGCCGCCTCTACCAGGCCCTCCTCTATAGCGGCTCCACCAAGATGCCGCCCTCCGGCAAACTGCCCGACGCCGTCCTCGCCGACTTCCGGGAATGGATCGCCGCCGGCGCGCCATGGCCCGACGAGGCCACCCCGAACACTCGCCCCGCTGGGGCGGGGGGCCCGGCCAAGACAACGCCGCATTGGGCGTGGCAGCCGGTAGCGAACCCGCCCGCGCCCGCCGTGCGCGACGAGGCGTGGCCGGTGAACGATATCGACCGCTTCATTCTGGCCGCGCTCCAAGCGAAACGGCTGACGCCGAGCGCCGACGCGAATGCGGAGACCTGGCTGCGGCGGGTGACCCTCGACCTGACCGGACTGCCGCCGACGCTCGCCGAACAGGAAGCGTTCCGGCGGGATCGCTCCTACGAGAAGACCGTCGACCGGCTGCTGGCGTCGAAGGCCTTCGGCGAACGGTGGGCGCGGCACTGGCTGGACCAGACCTACTACGCCGACAACATCGAGATCGGGCGGCGCGTGCCCGCGCGGCACGCGTGGCGGTACCGCGACTACGTCATCGACACGCTGAACCGAGACGTGCCTTACAACCGCTTTCTCACCGAACAACTGGCGGGCGATCACCTGGACTGGAAGACGGCGATCGAACGCCGGAACAACATCGTGGCGACCGGACTGCTGGCGCTGGGTCCGTGGCCGCTGGTGAACGCCGATAAAGAACAGCTGCGGATGGACGTGGTGGACCTGCAGATGGATATGGTGGGGCGAACGATGCTCGGGGTGACGATCGGGTGCGCGCGCTGCCACGATCACAAGTTCGACCCGATCACGCTGAACGATTACTACGGCATGGCGGGGATATTCGCCAGCACGCGGACGGTGGCGGGGCGGCTGGACCTGGGCGTGTTCAGCAACGTCAACCTGGTGACGCTGCCGGAGGAGCCGGACGAGATGGTGACCCGCGCGGCGGAGACGCAGGAGTACTGGACGAAGCTGCAGGTGGCGCGGGAGAAGCTGGAGCGGCTGCAGGCCGAGCGGAAGCCGCTGGCCAAGGACAGCGCCGAGGCGAAGCGGCTGGACAAGGAGATTCAGGCCGCGACGCAGACGGTGAAGCTGTACGAGTTCCTGCCGGTGATTCCGCCGACGGCGCACGCGGTGCAGGACGCCGAGACGCCGGCCGATTGCCGGATCAATCTGCGGGGCAACGCGCACCAGCTGGGAAAAGAGGCGCCGCGGACGGCGATCGAGGCGCTGGGCAGCCACAAGCTGGATATTCCGGACTTCACGAGCGGACGGGTGCAGCTGGCGGAGTGGATTACGCGGAAGGAGAATCCGCTGACGGCGCGGGTGGCGGTGAACCGGGTTTGGCACCATCTGCTGGGGGCGGGGATCGTGCCGACGATCGACAACTTCGGCACACGGGGCGGCCGGCCGAGCCATCCGGAGTTGCTGGATCACCTGGCGACGACGTTTGTGGCCGACGGGTGGTCGGTGAAGAAGCTGATCCGGCGGATCGTGCTGAGCCGGACGTACCGGCAGGCATCGCAGCCGCGGGCGGCGGGGATGGAGACGGACCCGGAGAACCGGCTGCTGTGGCGAGTGAGCCCGCGGCGGCTGGAGGGGGAGACAATCCGGGACGCGATGCTGGCGGTGAGCGGACAGCTGGATCCGGCGAGCGGGGGGCCTTCGCTGCCGTTCTGGGTGCCGGGCAACATGGTGGTGAGCGGGAGGCCGGAGTTTCTGGTGGACGGGGCGAAGCTGGATCCGGAGACGAGCCGGCGGCGGACGATCTACCAGCCGACGGTGCGGAAGGGGCAACTGGAAGAGCTCGACATTTTGAACCTGTTCGATTTTCCGGACACCAATCAGATTACGGGGGCGCGGCCGGCGACGACGGTGCCGACGCAGGCGCTGTATTTGATGAACGCGCCGTTTGTGAAGGAGCAGGCGGCGGCGCTGGCGAAGCTGGCGCTGGGCGGGGAGAGGCCGGATTCGGAGCGGGTGCGGGAGCTGATCGGGCGGGTGTACGGGCGCGCGCCGGAGGCGGGGGAGGTGGACCGGCTGCTGAGCTACGCGGGCGCGGTGGCGGGGCGGAGCGGCGGGGAGCGCGGGGCGGCGTGGGAGCGGCTGTGCCACACGCTGCTGATCTCGAACGAGTTTCTTTATCGGAGGTGACATGACACTGACGCGGCAGGAATTTCTCCGGCGATCGGCGTGCGGCTTCGGGCTGGCGGCGCTGCAGTCGCTGCTGGCGGCCGAGACGCAGGCCACGCACCACCGGGCGCGGGCGAAGCGGGTGATCTTCCTGTTCATGCAGGGCGGGCCTTCGCAGATGGATCTTTTCGACTACAAGCCGCAGCTGGAGCAGCGGCACGGGCAGTCGTTTTCACTGGCGCTGCCGAAGAACTACGAAGCGCCGGGAATCCGGGGGACGCGGTTTTTCGGGCCGACGGGGAAGTTTGTGCGGCAGGGGCAGCGGGGGATGTTGATGACGGAGATGCTGCCGCATCTGGGCGGCGTGGTGGACGACGTCTGTTTCCTGCACGGCATGCACGCCGACAGCGAGGCGCACGCGCCGGCGATCCGGCAGCTGCATACGGGGCATAGCGTGCAGGTGCGGCCGTCGATGGGATCGTGGGTGTTGTACGGGCTGGGGAGCGAGAATCAGAATCTGCCGGGCTTCATTACGATCTGTCCGGTGCTGAACGGGGACGGCGGGACGCCGCAGCTTTATGGCAGCGGGTTTCTGCCGGCCTCGTACCAGGGCACGCCGCTGGGGCGGGCGGGGGACGCGAAGAACGCGCGGTTCGGGTACCTGGGCGAGCCGGGCGGGGCGGGCGAGGAGCAGCGGCGGCAGCTGGATTTCCTGGCGGCGTTGAACGGGAAGCATGCCGAGCGGGCGGGGCGGGAGGCGGAACTGGAGGCGCGGGTGGCGTCGTTCGAACTGGCGTTCCGGATGCAGATGGAAGCGCCGGGGGTGCTGGATCTGAGCCGGGAGAGCGAGGCGACGCGGAAGCTGTACGGGATCGACGAGAAGGAGACGGACAACTTCGGGCGGCAGTGTTTGCTGGCGCGGCGGCTGGTGGAGGCCGGGGTGCGTTTCGTGCAGATTACGGACGGAGGGTGGGATCATCACGCGAAGCTAAGGGAGTCGCTGCCGGTGCGGTGCCGGGTGGTGGACAAGCCGATTGCGGGGTTGATTGCGGACCTGAAGAGCCGGGGGTTGCTGGAGGATACGCTGCTGATCTGGGGCGGCGAGTTCGGGCGGACGCCGTTCGACCAGGACCTGTCGCAGGGGAAGGCGCCGGCGAGCGAGCGCGGGCGGGAGCACAATCCGCGGGGGTTCACGATGTTCCTGGCGGGCGGGGGCGTGAAGCCGGGGATCGCGCACGGGGCCACGGACGATTTCGGGTGGGACGCGGTGGAGGGGAAGGTGCATATTCACGACCTGCACGCGACCATGCTGCACCTGCTGGGGCTGGATCACGAGCGGCTGACGTACCGGCATACGGGGCGGGACTACCGGCTGACGGATGTGTTCGGGCGGGTGGTGAAGGAGATTCTGGTTTAGGGGGTAAAAGCCGAAGCGCGCCCCGGGTGAGGGGCGCGCTTCGCGTTTGGCTGCGGGATGGGCCGGGGGTTACTGAACCGGGATGTTGCCGCCGGCGGTCTGGGTGGTGAGGCCGCCCACGGAGATGGCGACCGGGACGTTGCCGGTGGCCGTCGACTGCGGGATGCGGATGTTGAACTGCTGCAGGCCGGAGATGTTGCCCGGGGCGAGGCCGGCGTAGAGGATATCCGACGCGGCGAGGGTGGTGCCGCCGACGGTGATGGTCACGCGGTCACGGAGGGGCGTGATGCCGTCGGTGATTTCACCGGCCTGGTAGACCGGCTCGCCGAGACCGAAGCCGGTGCCGTAGAGGATGACGACGTCGCCGCGGCGGGCGGCGACACCGCCGGGGACCACGGCGGGGTCGGCGATGATCCTGAAGTCGGCGGTCTGGGCGGCGATGGAGCGGCTGTTGAAGGTGAAGAAGGCCGGGGAGTGGTTGTTCACGGTCACGGTCGCCTGGTCGGAGCGAAGTTCGTTGGGCCGGCCGGGGTTGAGAATGACGGTGAGCGGGACGGAGCCGGACGGGGTGCCGGCGGGGACCTGGAAGTTCACCTGGTCGGTTTGGACGTAGGTGATGGGGGCGCGGCGGCCGCCGATGTCGACGGCGACGCAGGCAAGCGACTGCGGGAAGGCGCCGTTGACGAAGTCGCCCGCGGTGGCGGCGCGAGTGCGGCCCGCGACTTCGAAGTCGAGGCCGAAGACGGTGGCCATGACGTTGGGGGCGAGTTCGCGGGCGAAGGAGGCGGCGTTGGTGATGGTCCGAACGGTGGGCTTGCGGGTGAGGTTGCAGGCGCCTTCGGCCTTCAGCGTAATGGAGGCGGTGTAGACCCGGTCGTTAGCGCTGGTGTTCGTGTTGTCGGCGGCCAAGCCGGCGGCATAGAAGGTGATGTCACCGACTTCGTTGGCGGGCGGGGTCCATTCGAACTCCCATTCAACGCCACCGCGCGTACCGGCGCGGGAAGATGCCTGATTGTGTTCCGCAAACTGGGGTTCGGGTTCACCGGCACAGGGCGGAGTGCCGATGGAGAGGCCGCAGCGGACGAGAACGCTGTCGTTTCCGACGACGGTACCGGCGCCTTTGGTGGTATCGCTGGACACGCGGGAGGTGAACTGGAACCCCCAGCGCTGGGCTTCGGGGTGTTCGATCTTGATGGTAATTTTCTTGCGGACGCCAGGGGTGTAGGTGAGCCTATCCACCAGAATTGCGAACTTACCGCGCGAGTCGGAGTCCGCGGGCACAAAAGTTCGGTGGCACTGGGTGCAGTTCGCGCCGTTGTTGTCGGTCGGCACACCGGATACAGGCACGGTCGGACCGGTGGAACGGGCGAACCCGGCGGAGGCCGAGAGCAAGACTCCGGCGAAGAGAAGCTGGAAGATTCTGGTGGAAACGGTCATAGTTCCTTCTGTGATTTATCGTTGGACGGCAATGACAATGCCGGTTGGGATGGAAACGGAGTTGATTTGCATTTCGACGGCGTGCTCCCCGTTGGCAAGCGACTCGGGGATGGCGACGTTGAACTGATTGAGGCCGGAGCTGGAGAGCCCGGCGAAGGACGGGGTGACGGTGACACCGCCGATGCGCATGGAGACGCGATCGACGAGCGGCGCGGCGCCGGAGAAGACACGGCCGGGGGCGACGGCGGGGTTGGTGGGGCCGAAGCCGGTGCCGAAGAAGAGCACGAGTTCGCCAGGTTTGGCGGGGATGACGCCGGCCGTGCCGGAGGGTCCGATGATGGCGCCGGCGAGGTTGACGGCGGCGGGGTAGGTCTTGCCGCCGAGCGAGTAGGTGAACAGGCCGGGGAGTTCCTTGGCGGCGACGGCGGAGACGGCGGTGGATTCGCCGGCGGCGGTTTTGACGACAACCTGGACGGGACCGGTTTTGCCGGCGAGGTCGGGGGCCTGGACGTTCAACTGCGTGGGCGAGATGAAATAGATAAACGCCGGTTTGCCGTCGATGGTCACGCTGGTTCCTTCGAGGGAGGTCGGGAAGCTGCCGTCGGCGCCGATGGCGCCGGACCAATCCCGCGTGGTGGAAGCAAGGTTCGTGCCAAAGATGGTGGTCCAGGCGCCGGAGACGACTCCGGCCGAGAAGGACGCACCGTTGCCGACGCCGTTGGGGGCGGTGATGGCGGGGGGATTACCGCCGGCGGCACGGGGGGTCAGGGTGTAGTTGGCAGTGTATATGCGGTCGCCGGTGGCGCTACCATTGGCGTTGGCGGCGTTGGCGGCGAGATAGAAGCGGACGTTGCCTGCGGAGGCGTTAGCTGGCGGGGTCCAATCGAACTCGAAGGTATTGGTAGTGGAGGGGCGGCCGTGTTCGATGAACTCGAGGGGTGCGGCGGTAGCGCAGTTGCCGGCGGCGGCGCGTTCGCGGCCATCCTTGCATAGGATCAACTGGCCTGCGCCAACCGTTTCAAAGCGACCGGCCTGGGCATTGGTCTCATTCGAGGCGAGGCGGGCAGAGAGCTGGAAGCCATAGCTGCGGGCAGCAGAGTCGGTGACGACGACGCGGAGGCGCTGCTTCTGTCCGGGAACGTACGTGAGGCCGTCAGGGAACTGAAGTTCGACCTTGCCATTGGAGGAGTTAACTGCGGTGCCGGTATGACAACCGGACTGGGCGCAGGCGGAGGCGGAGCCGCCGGGACCGCCTTCGGAATGAGGGTCGGGGCCGGAGTTATAGGCCAAGAGCGCCAAGGGAAGGGCGACGATAAGGGTGATGGCCTGGGCCTTATTCTTCAGGAAAGACGGGTAACGCATGGGAGGTCGAACACCAATTTGATTCAGCATACTCGATTACTTTTCGATGTAGTCCTTTCCAGGTAAGAGTTCACAAGTTGTATTTTCGCGCAAGCACCACCAGAAAGTGAAACCTTAGGGGCTAACTCGGGCACCTTTCAGGGCTTTCCTGGAGACAGTACTCAGCGGGAGGGACGGGAGGAGAGAGAGCGGGACCCAGGCGAGGCCGGAAGGGTCGTCGGGCGCGGAGCAGACCATCACATGGAAGTCATAGATATGGTTTGTGATAGCGTGATTGAAGCGGAATAGTAAAGAGCCGCCTTTGTCTTCTGGTAGCTGATGCGGTTCGGGAAGTTCCCAAAAACCACCCAGCATTGCCGCCTCCTGAGCGCGCTGCCAGAGGAGAATGTTCCCGTTCCGTATGGCTACCAGAAGTGTCCGCGTTACACGGCGGATTTCCGTCGTGCGCAATTTGATGGGCAATTGGGATGCCAAACCGGCGGCATTGGCGAGGCAATGGGAGGAGAGGGGGCAGATTTTACACTTGGGTTCGCGGGGGAGGCAGACGGTGGCGCCGAGTTCCATGACGGCCTGGTTGTGGGAGGCGGGGTCGGCGGGGTGGAGGAAGGCCTGGGCTTTCTGCTGGAGGCGGGCGCGGGTTTGGGTGGACTGGATATCGCCATCATCGTGCGTCAGGCGGGCGAGGACGCGCATCACATTGCCATCGAGGACGGCATGGGGGAGATGGAACGCGATACTGGCGATGGCGGCGGCGGTATAGGGACCGATGCCGGGGAGGGCGAGGAGTTCGTCGTGGGTGGCGGGGAATCCGCCGTTGGCGACGAGGAGGCGGGCGGCGGCGCGGAGGTTGCGGGCGGGGGAGTAGTAGCCGAGGCCGGCCCAGGCGGCGGGGAGGTCGTCGTCGGGTGCGGCGGCGAGGGCGGCGGGGTCCGGGAAGCGGGCGAGGAAGCGTTCGTAGAAGGGGATGACGGCGGCGACCTGGGTCTGCTGGAGCATGATTTCGGAGATCCAGATGCGGTAGGGGTCGCGGGTTTGGCGCCAGGGGAGGTCGCGTTTGTTGGCGTCGTACCAGGCGGCGAGGTCCCGGCGCATGGCGCGGAGACGGGCGGGCGGGAACTCCTTCATATAATCAGAGAGGGCGTAGACATTGACTGATCGACTGGCGCAAGACTCTATTTTCATTCGCGGCGCGCGGATGCACAACCTGAAGGACGTCGAATTGACGTTGCCGCACAACCAGTTAACGGTGGTGACGGGGGTGTCGGGTTCGGGGAAGTCGTCGCTGGTGTTCGATACGGTGTACGCGGAGGGGCAGCGGCGGTATGTGGAGTCGCTGTCGGCGTATGCGCGGCAGTTCCTGGACCGGATGGAGAAGCCGGAGGTGGACGAGATTCTGGGGCTGGCGCCGCCGATCGCGATCCGGCAGAAGAACACGACGCGGAATCCGCGGTCGACGGTGGCGACGTCGACGGAGATTTACGACTTTTTGCGGCTGCTGTACGCGCGGGCGGGGACGACGTATTGTTCGGGGTGCGGGGAGCCGGTGCGGCGGGACACGGTGGAGGTTGTCGCCGAGGCGATGGCGCGGGAGGCGGCGGGGTCGCGGTGGTACGCGCTGTTTCCGGTGCGGGCGGAGGGGAAGGACGCGGGGGCGTTGCGGGACCACCTGTTCGAGCTGCGGCGGAAGGGGTTCAACCGGCTATACCAGGGCGGAACTGTATTTGAGTTCTCGACGCCGGAGTCGCTGCTGGACGTGGATTTCGGGAGGCCGGTTCATGTGCTGGCGGACCGGTTGTCGGTGTCGGATTCGACGGAGGTGCGGTCCCGGCTGGCGGACACGGTGGAGACGTGTTACCGGGAGGCGGGGGAGGTGATTTTCGAGCAGGCGGGGGTGGCGGAGCCGCCGGTGCGGCGGTTCAACGAGAAGTTCGCCTGCAAGCGGTGCGACCTGGCGTATCAGACGCCGGAGCCGCAGCTGTTCAGTTTCAACAACCCGGTGGGGGCGTGCCCGCGGTGCCAGGGTTTCGGGAACGTGATCGATTACGACATGGACCTGGTGATTCCGGACGCGAGTTTGACGGTGGCGACGGGAGCGGTGCAGCCGTGGACGAAGCCGGCGTATCACGTGTGGCAGGGGAAGTTCCAGAAGCTGTACGGGAAGAGCGTGCGGTGCGACGTGCCGGTTTCCGAGCTGAAGCGGGCGGAGCGGGACGTGCTGATGAATTACGTGCGGAACGTGTTTTTCCCGGCGGTGGAGGAGAAGAAGTACAAAGTCCAGGTGCGGGTGTTTTTGAGCCGGTACCGGGGATATGCGGAGTGCACGGAGTGCCAGGGGTCGCGGCTGCGGAAAGAGGCGTTGCACGTCCGGGTGGGCGGGTTGACGATGGCGGAGCTGGTGATGTTGGGGATGTAGCGCCAGTCGTGCCGCAGCGGGCGCACCTTGGGGTAGCTGTACAGGCGGCCGGAGCAGCACAGGTGCACGTCGCCTGCGGGCCGGAGGCGCATGGATGGCATGGGGGC
>CAYMTH010000039.1:10939-16155 GCA_964393235.1 uncultured Solibacteraceae bacterium
TGGCGGAGCTGGTGCGGATGAACATCGCCGAGGCGTACGCATTCTTCGAAGAGTTGCGGCTGGGGCCGGAGCAGGCGGCGATCGCGGGGAAGGTGCTGGTGGAGATCCGGCAGCGGCTGCAGTTCTTGAACGACGTGGGACTGCAGTATCTGACGCTGGACCGGATGTCGGCGACGTTATCGGGGGGCGAGGCGCAGCGGATTCAGCTGGCGACGTGTTTGGGGTCGCGGCTGGTGGGGGCGTGTTATGTGTTGGACGAGCCGTCGATCGGGCTGCACAGCCGGGACACGGAGCGGCTGGTGAAGATTCTGCATGAGCTGCGGGATTTGGGGAACACGATTCTGACGGTAGAGCACGACCCGGACGTGATGCGGGCGGCGGACCACATTGTGGATCTGGGACCGGGGGCGGGCGAGAACGGGGGGAAGGTGGTGTTCGCGGGGTCGTACGGGGAGTTGATTTCGCCGGCGAACCCGTCGTTGACGGGGAAGTATCTGCGGGGGGAGATGGCGACGTCGCCGAAGCTGGCGCGGCGGAAGGTGAACCCGAAGAAGACGGTGCGGATCGTGGGGGCGCGGGCGAACAATTTGAAGAGCGTCGACGTGACGGTGCCGCTGCACATGCTGGTGGCGGTGACGGGGGTATCGGGGTCGGGGAAGTCGTCGCTGGTGCACGAGGTGATTTACAAGGCGCTGGAGCGGGAGCTGTCGAGCGAGGGGCGGCCGATGGGGGACGAGAGCGACGCGCCGGGGGCGGCGGAGAAGACGACGTGGAAGACGCTGGAGCGGGCGCACCTGTTGAACCAGGTGGTGCTGGTGGATCAGAGTCCGATCGGGCGGACGCCGCGGTCGAATCCGGTGACGTACGTGAAGGCGTTCGACGTGATCCGGGATCTGTTTTCTTCGACGAAAGAGGCGGACCGGCGCGGCTATACGGCGGGGCATTTTTCGTTCAACATTCCGGGCGGGCGGTGCGAGACGTGCCAGGGGGATGGGACGGTGACGGTGGAGATGCAGTTTCTGGCCGACGTGGAACTGGTGTGCGAGGACTGCCGGGGGACGCGGTTCAAGCAGTCGATTCTGGACATCCGGTATAAGGGGTTGAACGTTCACGAGGTGCTGCAGATGACGGTGGCGGAGGCGCTGCGGTTTTTCCACGAGACGCCGAAACTGGTGAACAAGTTGAAGGTGCTGGCGGATGTGGGTCTGGGGTATTTGCGGCTGGGGCAATCGGCGACGACGCTGTCGGGCGGGGAGGCGCAGCGGGTGAAGCTGGCGGCGCATCTGGCGCAGTCATCGAGCGAGGGGACGCTGTTTTTGTTCGATGAACCGACGACGGGGCTGCATTTCGACGATATCCGGAAGCTGCTGGACGCGTTTCAGCGGTTGATTCAGAATGGCGGGTCGATTCTGCTGATCGAGCACAATCTGGAGGTGATCCGGGCGGCGGACTGGGTGATCGACCTGGGGCCGGAGGGCGGCGGGGCCGGGGGGCGGATTGTGGGCGAGGGGACGCCGGAGGAGATTGCGACGATTGGGGAGTCGTATACGGGGCGGTATTTGAGCGAGGTGTTGGGGTAGGGAGCGGCTGGGGCTATCCGGCGTCATCTCGTAGTGACCAGGCGCGTGCGTGCCCGGCGGATGCGATGAGGGGACCTTCCCGGTGGGCGTGGGAGGTTTGATCGAAGTCGACAGCGGCGTCGAACTGCTCCTGGCGGAGCTCGCGGTGTTCCCTGGGGGTGATGGTGTCCTGGCGGAGATCCGGGGGGACAAGGGAGGCTGCAGCTGGGTATGGGGCGTGCTGCGGAATGGGGGGAGGGGGGCGAGGGGGGGTACGTTTTCGATTGTCAGACGGTGGGCTTAAGTGGCGAAAAATCAGGCGGGTGGGTGCGCAAGACGGAAATAATGCGGAAATAACGGGGAGTGTCACGAATTTTGGATGGATAGCGGTGGCTTAGACTAAGAGTCGTATGCTGCGTACGCTTCTTCTCGCATTCTGGCTGCAGGCGGCCGATCCGGCGGCCGAGGGCATGAAAGCGCTCGAAGGGCAGAAGTACGAAGAGGCGGCGAAGCTGTTCGCGGCGGCGGTTGAGAAAGACAAAGACGACCTTTCGGCGCAGTTTCACCTGGGATTGTCGCTGAGCCTGTTGAACCGGGACGCCGAGGCGATCGCGGCGTACAAGAAAGTCCTGGCGGCGAAGGCGGACCTGTACGAGGCGCAATTGAACCTGGGCGTGCTCCACTTGCGGCAGAAGCAGTTCGGCGAGGCGGCCCCGCTGCTCGACGCGGCGCGGAAACAAGAGGCCGGGGAGTATCGTCCGAACTATTACATGGGCGAAGCGCTGCTGGGATTACAGAAATGGGAAGAGGCCGACGCGGCGTTCCGGGCCGCGCTGGCGATCGACGGGAAGCGGCCGGAGGCGCAGTTGGGACTCGGGCGGGCGCTGGCGAAGCAGGGGCGGGTGAAGGAGAGCGCGGCGTGGTTCGAGGGCGCGGCGGCGGCGGATGCGTCGTACCGGGATGCACTGCTGGAACTGGCCTCGTATTATGAAGCCGCGAAGAACCGGGAGGGGGCGATCGCGATCTACAAGCAGTTCCCGGAGAACGCGGGGGCGCGGGAGCGGATGGGCGTGCTGCTGCTCGAGAGCGGGCAGGCGGCCGACGCGGTGACGGAGTTGGAGAAGCCCGTGAAGACGTCGCCGACGGCGGCGAACCGGTATGCGCTGGCGACCGCGTATTTGAAGGCCAAACAGAACGACAAGGCGCTGCCACTGATCGCGGCGGCTGTCCAGCAGGAGCCGAAGAACGTCGAACTGCGGCTGGCGCTGGGGCGGCTGCTCCGCGAGGGGAAGAATCTGCCCGGGGCGGCGCAGGAGTTCCTGCAGGCGGCGAATGCGGACGCGACCGCGAAAGAGCCCTGGCGGGAGCTGGCATCGACGCTGTTTTTGCTGGGGAACTATCAGGGAACGCTGGCGGCGTTCGACCGCTTGAAGGGTCTGGGCGAAGAGACGCCGGCGCAGTGGTATCTGCGGGCGCTTTGCTATGACCGGATGCAGTTGTACAAAGAGGCCCTGCCGGCGTACGAGAAGTTCCTGGCGCTGAGCGAGGGGAAGAGCCCGGAGGAAGAGTTCAAGGCACGGCAGCGGATCCGGGTGGTGAAGAAAGTCTTGGAGAAGCGATGAGGCGGGTAATTGGATTTCTGGTGGCGATGGGGCTGGCGCTGGGGGCGGACCTGGCGGCGGTGAAGGCGGAGCCGAACCTGGAGAAGCGGGCCGAGAAGGCGCTGGTCTTCGCGGGCGAAGTGGTGACGGCGATGCGGGAGGAGCTCGACCGGAACGACGTGGAGAAGATCCAGGCGCAGTTGAAGGACTTCGAGGCGGCGGTGGACCTGGCGGTCGGCTCGCTGAAGGCCACGGGGAAGAACGCGCGGCGGAACCCGAAACACTTCAAGAAAACCGAGTTGCGGCTGCGGGAGTTGCTGCGGCGGCTGGAGACGCTGCGGCAGGACATGAGCCTCGACGACCGGCCGGTGCTGGACGGCGTGAAGGCGCAGGTGGAAAAGCGGATCGACGAGCTGGTGGAAGCGACGTTGCGAGGTGCTTGAGATGAGAGGCTTGCTGATACTCGTGTTGATGGCGGGCGCGCTGGCGGCGCAGGAGAGGGACTTTCTCACCGGCGACGAGGTGGACCAGGTGCGGCTGGTGCAGGAGCGGAACGAGCGCCTGCAGCTCTACATGCACTTCGCCAAGCAGAGGGTGGACCAGGTGGAGAGCCTGCTGAAGCGCGAGAAGGCCGGGCGGAGCATCCTGATCCACGACCTGCTGGAGCAGTACACGAAGATCATCGAGGCCGCCGACATGGTGACCGACGACGCGTTGAAGCGGAAGGTGGACGTGGCGTTGGGCGTGAAGGCGCTGGCGGAGGCGGAGAAGGGGCTGCTGGGCAGGCTGGAGAAAGTGCGGGAGATGGCGCCGAAGGACATGGGGCGGTACGAACTGGCGCTGGACACGGCGATCGAGACGACGAAGGACTCGATGGAACTGGCGCAGGAGGACCTGGCGGCGCGCGGGCAGGGCGTGATGGACCGGGAGTCGCGCGAGAAGAAGGAGCGGGACGCGCTGTTGTCGCCGAAGGAACAGGAAGAGAAGAAGGCCGCCGAGAAGAAGGAGGCGCAGGAGCAGCAGAAACGGAAAGCGCCGACCCTGCGCCGGAAGAGCGAGACGGCCGCGCCTAAGTGAGGACCTCGCGGTAGGCTTCCTCTTCGAAGCCGATGACGAGCCGCTTGCCGACGAAGAAGGCCGGGGCGCGGAGGTTGCCGGAGGGGCCGATGACGAGGGCCGCGATGGCGTCGTCGTCCGCGTCCTTCGGCTTCAGGCGCTTCACCGTTTTGCCTTTGGCGGAGATGATTTCGGTGGCTTTGCGGGCGAGGACGATGGCCTCGTCGCGGCCGATGGTGTTCTTTTTGGCGTCGACGCGTTCGACGACTTCGACGTTGTTTTTCGCAAGAAACTCCTGCGTTTTGCCGCAGGTGGTTCAACCGGGGCGGTGATAGGACCACTGGATGGATTTCATACCTCGAAGCTAGCACGGGGAACCATTGCGCGCGAGCGACCGGGGCCGCTATCCTTAGGGTTTCATGGACACCGCACCCGGAACCCTGCTCAAGACGCCGCTGAACGCGGTGCATCGCGCCGCCGGCGCGAAGATGGTGGACTTCGGCGGGTGGGACATGCCGGTGCAGTACTCGGGGATTCTCGACGAGCACGCGGTGGTGCGGACGAAGGTGGGACTGTTCGACGTCTCGCACATGGGCGAGATCGAAGTGCGCGGGCCGCAGGCGCTGGAGCTGGTGAACTGGGTTTCGTGCAACGACGCCGCGAAGCTGGCGGTGGGGCAGGCGCACTATAGCGGGCTGATCCTGGAGGGCGGCGGGTTCGTCGACGACATCCTGGTGCACAAGTTCGCCGACGATCATTTTTTCCTGTGCGTGAACGCGTCGAACCAGGACAAGGACTTCGCGCACATCGCGGAGCAGAACGCGTTGAAAGGTTTCGACGCGACGGTGGAGAACATCGGACCGACGCTGTCGCAGATCGCGGTGCAGGGGCCGCGGGCGGTGGAGACGCTGCAGAAACTGACCGCGACGGAGCTGGCGCCGATCAAGTATTACTGGTTCGCGCCCGGCGAGGTTTCCGGCGTGCCGGCGACGATCGCGCG
>CAYMTH010000040.1:0-15742 GCA_964393235.1 uncultured Solibacteraceae bacterium
TTCTCTGGCTCAGCGCCCCTCCCGGGCCCAAGGGCCACGAACGCTTCCCGTTCCTCCTCCAGGCCCTCTCCGCCCTCGGCCTCGAACCGCCCTTCCAGTCCCGCCGCCTCTGGGCCTTCTTCGACTCCTCCTACCGCCTCCGCGCCGACCCCGACTACCTCGCCGAACGCTGGCGCGCCTCCGGCATCGCCGCCCTCCACGTTGCCGCCTGGCACTTCTACGACCCGGACCCCGAACGCGACGCCTACCTCCACCGCCTTATCGAAGCCGCCCACCGCCGCGCCATCCTTGTCTACGCGTGGGTCGAACTCCCCCATGTCAGCGAACAGTTCTGGACAGACCACCCCGAATGGCGAGAAAAAACCGCCCTCCTCCAGGACGCCCACCTCGACTGGCGCAAGCTCATGAACCTCGCCAACCCGGCGTGCGACGCCGCAGTCAAACAGGGCATCGAAGCCCTCACCCGCCGCTTCGACTGGGATGGCATCAACCTCGCCGAACTCTACTTCGAGTCCCTCGAAGGCATCGACAACCCCTCCCGCTTCACCCCCTTCAACGACGACGTCCGCGCCGAATTCCGCGCCCTCCACAACGCCGACCCCGTCGCCGTCGTCCGCGACAAAGCCCACCCCCTTCGCCCCAAACTCCTCGAATTCCGCGCCACCCTCGCTCAGCGCATGCAGCAGGACTGGCTCGCCGAACTCGCCCGCATCCGCAAATCCAAGCCCCACCTCGACCTCGTCCTCACCCACGTCGACGACAAGTTCGACACCCGCATGCGCGACGCCATCGGCGCCGAATCCGCCCGTCTCCTGCCCCAACTCGCCAACCACGATTTCACCTTCCTCATCGAGGACCCCGCCACCATCTGGCACCTCGGCCCCCAGCGATACCCCCAAATCGCCGAGAAATACGTGACCCCGCACAAGGACCGCCTCGCCATCGACATCAATATCGTCGACCGCTACCAGGACGTCTACCCCACCAAGCAGCAGACCGGCGTCGAACTCTTCCAACTGGTCCACCTCTCCGCCCGCGCCTTCCCCCGCGTCGCCCTCTACTTCGAAAACTCCATCCGCAAGACCGACCTCGCGCTTCTGCCTTCCGCCGCCGCCCGCGTCGACCGCGTCGACCACGTCGCGAACCGCCTCGTCATCGAATCTCCGCTCGGCGTCGGCATCCCGTGGTCCGGCCCCGCCAAGGTCAATGGACGACTCTGGCCCGTCGCCAGTCCCGAAACCCTCTGGCTCCCCCCCGGCCCCGTCGCCATCGAGTCAGCCCCCGCTCCCCCGCCGCTGCGCGTCCTCGACTTCAACGGCGATCTCAAAACGGCCGCCGTTCTCCCCGCCGGCGTTGAACTCAGCTATCAATCCAGCCATCGGGCCGCCGCGGTTCTCGATCGCCTTCCCGCCGCCGTCGAAATCGACGGCGCTCCCGCCACGCCCGCGTGGCAGTCCGCCGGCGGCCGCCATACGCTGCTACTGCCGCGCGGCCAGCACGTCGTGACCTTCCTGCTTACACCGCAGCCGTCAGCAGCCCCGAGTTCTTCGCAGTAGGCGCCTGCCACGCACCCGTCGATTCGGCGTACTCCACGCCCTTCGCCGTGATGTGGTGCCGCCCGCCGTCGGTCCGCTGCAGCCAGCCCTGTTCCTTCAGGAACCAAAGCGGAAACTCCAGGTGCTCCCGCGGAACTCCCAGCATGTTTTCGATCTCCGGAATCGACACGCCCGGATTCTCCGGCTGTCGCATTCGTTTCGTGTACAGCAGCGCAAGAATCGCCTTCCGTTTCCGCTGCTCCTGCTCCAGCCCCGGCGTCGCCGCGTCCGGATCGAAAATCTGCCAGCGCTTCCCTTGCGTCCGCCCCCGCTCGACGTCGAACGCCGCCCGCTGCTCCGGATCCGACAGCACCCGGTACGCCCGCACCAGTTTTTTGAACGCCTCTTCGTTGCCGCTCTCCGGATGGTCCGGATGCAGCCGCTGCGCCAGCACCCGGTAGATTTTGTGGATCGTATCGAAGCTCGCCGTCGGGTTCACCTCCAGCGTCTCGTAAAAATCCTCAAACTCCTCTTCCTTGCCGACGATCGTCCCGCGCCCGTCATCGAGCGATACACCGGCTCGGAACACACCCGGCGATACCGCCGCGCACCACGCTATATGCCCGCGCGCTCGTCCGCCGCCCGGCCCCGCCACCTCCGGCGTCTCCACCAGCACCTGCCGCCCTTCCGTCAGCGCCTCGCCGAGCAGGATCCCCAGCCCATACTCGCCAATATCCTGGATCTCGGCCGGCACCTTTTGCCAACTGCCGTCTCGCTTCTCCAACCAGAGAATCGCCCCGCCACCTGGCGCCTTCTTCCCACGCGTCTTTTTCCGGCGTTCCGCTTCCATGACAGTTGTCTATCGGCGGAAAGCTCCAAACCCTTTAGCTAGCTCAGCACGCGGGCTCCAGTTGGAGATGCTCGCTTCGCCCCGCCGGCTCCCAGACCTTCTGCCGCTCCGCCTGCTCCACGCCTTTCACCGTGATTGAGTAACGCCCATTGTCCGTCCGCGTCACCCACCCGTTCTCTTTCAAAAACCACATCGTAAAATCCAGATGCTCACGCGGCGTACCCAGCAACGCCTCCATCTCGATCATGTTCATTCCCGGGCTCTCCTGATCCCGCAGCCGTTTCAGATACAGCGCCTTCAACACGCCCTTCCGCTTCAACTGCTCCTGCTCCACGCTCGGCGTCGCTGAATTCTGATCGAATACCCGCCAGTGCACCTGCTGCCTCACCCCGCGTGAGGCGTCAAAGGCCGCTCGCTGCTCCGGGTCCGACAACACCTTGTAAGACTCCACCAGCGTCTTGAATGCCTCGCTACTCCCGGTCTCGACGTTGTCCGGATGCAATCGCTGCGCCAGAATCCGGTAGATCCGGTGAATCGTTTCCATGCTCGCGCTCGCACTCAACTCCATCACTTCGTAATAGTCAATGAAGTTCTCATCCGTCTTTACGCTCCCCTGCGCACCCACGGCCGCTAACTCGATTCCCGCCCGATATCGCCCGTCCACCGTCGCCCGGCACCACTTCAGCTGCCCCTTCTGCCGCCCGCCCGATCCCCCCGAAAACCCCTCCCCTTCCAGCATCAGCGCCTGCCCGGTCGCTAATTCAACGCTCAGCAACAGCCCCGCGCCACCCGTCGAACGGTCCGCCATATCCGCTTCCAACCGCGTCCATCCCCCACCCTTCGCCTCCACCCACAGCGACACCTTCGTCCCCGGCGCCACCCGCTTCCGTTCTGACTTTCTTCTTTCCGGCCCCGTTCTTCTATCCACGTCCACCTCATCGGCTACTCCCGCCCGTTCTTGAACCCTTCGTTCTATCCCTTACCCTGAAAGAATGGAAATGAGCCATTCGTCCGCGGCCCTTCCCCTGGCGATGCTCCTGGTCTTCGGCGGCGCCAAAATCCTCGGCGAAATCGCCGAATCCTGCCGGATCCCCAATATCGTCGGCGAAATCCTCGCCGGCGCCATCCTCGGCCCCTCCATCCTCGGCCTCGTCCAACCCCAACAGATCCACGAGCTTGCCGAACTCGGCGTTCTCTTCCTCCTGTTCCGCGTCGGCCTCGAGGTCAAACCCTCCGAACTCTTCCAGGTCGGCCGCACAGCCTCCCTCGTCGCCATCCTGGGTGTCATCATCCCCTTCATCGCCGGCTACGCCATCTACCTCATCTCCGGCGCCAACCAGGCTGAGTCCCTCTTTGTCGGCGCGGCCATGGTCGCCACCTCCGTCGGCATCACCGCCCAGGTTCTCGCCGGAATGGGCCTGCTCAACTCCCGCGCCGCCCGCATCATCCTCGCCGCCGCCGTCATCGACGATATCCTCGGCCTCATCGTCCTCGCCGTCGTCTCTTCTGTCGCCAAAGGCTCCGTCAACGTCATCGAACTCGCCTCCGCCGCCGCCCTCTCCCTCGCCTTCACCGCCCTCATCCTCGGCCTCGGCGCCAAAACCGTCAAGTCCATCCTCCCCAAGCTCGAGCAGCGCATGAAAGGCATCGAGTCCCAGTTCTCCCTCGCCCTCATCCTCCTCTTCGCCCTCTCCCTGCTCGCCTCCTACGCCGGCGTCGCCGCCATCATCGGCGCCTTCCTCGCCGGCGTCGCCCTCGCCGAAACCGTCAACCACCGCGTCCACGTCCTCGCCCAGGGCGTCACCGAATTCCTCGTCCCCTTCTTCCTCGCCGGCATCGGCCTCGCCCTCAACGTCAACGTCCTCAAGGACCCCCGCGTCCTTACCGTCGCCCTCATCATCACCGCCGCCGCCGTCGCCACCAAGTTCTTCGGCTGCGCCCTCGGCGCCTGGTCGCTCGGCCCCGCCGACGCAAAACGCATCGGCGCCGGCATGGTCCCCCGCGGCGAGGTCGGCATGGTCGTTGCCCAGATCGGCGCCACCCTCGGCACCATCTCCGAGTCCACCTACGGCGTGGTCGTCGTCATGGCCGTCCTCACCACCGTCGTCGCGCCCATTCTCCTCAACTGGACCTTCGGCTCCATCGCCGCCGCGCCCCAGGAATCCCCCATCTCCATCGAATAGCCAATGTTCCTCCTCGCCGCCGCCCTCTCCATCTTCGAAACCATCGCCCTCCAGGGGCCCCTCCACCACGTCCAGGGCATCGACGTCGAGGGCGACACCCTCTGGGTCTCCTCCGTCCAAAAGGAGACGAAAAAGGGGTTCCTCTTCAAACTCGACCGCCATACCGGCCGGATCCTCGCCCAAACCGAAGTCCAGAACGGCGAACAGTTCCACCCCGGCGGCCTCACGCTCGACGGCGATAACCTCTGGCTCCCTGTAGCCGAGTATCGCCGTGCCTCTTCCACCCAGATCCAACTCCGCGACAAACGCACCCTCCGCCTACTCCGCTCCTTCCAGGTCAACGACCACATCGGCTGCGTCGCCGCCTCCGCCAACCGCCTCTACGGCGGCAACTGGGACTCCCTCGACATCTACGAATGGGACAAAAACGGCCGCCAGCTCGCCAAACGCATGAACACCTCCGGCACCCGCTACCAGGACATCAAGTTCCTCGACGGCCAGCTCCTCGGCGGCGGCCTCCGCGCCAAGGGCTCAGGCGCCATCGACTGGCTCGACCCTAAATCTCTCAATCTCCTCCGCCGCATCGACGTCCAAACCACCGACCGCAACGTGGTCTTCACCAACGAAGGCGTCACCCTTCGCAACGGCGTGCTCTATCTCCTCCCCGAGGACGACCCCTCCCGCCTCTTCCTCGCTCGCCCGTAGCGCCCCTCCATCACCGCCAGCGCCGCCAGCAACTCCGCCGGCCCGTCCACCCGGAACTCCGCCCCCATCCATCCCAGCCGCATCGCCACGCTCTCCCAGCACGTGCCGCTAGCCTCCCACCAGCACGACTCCGCGTCGATCGCCTCATACACCCCGTGCGGATACCGCCGCGCCGCCTCCTCCACCGAAATCCCCACCCACACCCGCGCCCGGCACGTCTCGATCCGCCGCCAGTAGCCCTCCGTGACAAACGCCGCCAGATCCTTCGCCGGTCCCTGCCGCGCCTCGAACCGCTCCCCCGCCTTCGCCCGGCTCACCCGGTCCACCCGGAAAGTCCGCCAGTCCGCCCGGTCCAGATCCCACCCCACCAGATACCACCGCCGCTGCGCGCACACCAGCCGGAACGGCTCCACCCGTCGCCCGCTCTCCGCCCCGCCCCGGTCCTGATACGCAAACCGCAGCGCCAGCTGGTCCCGGCACGCCCCGGCCAATACCGCCAGCACCCGCGCGTCCACCGCCACGCTCTCCCCCGCCGTCACCACCACCTGCTGCAGCGCGCCCACCCGCGCCGCCAATCGTCCCGGCAATATCTGTTCGATCTTTCCCAGCGCCCGCGCCGCCGCCTCCCCCACCCCGGCAATCTGCCCAAGCCCCACCACCACCGCCACCGCCTCTTCGTCGTCCAACAGCAGCGGCGGCATCTCCGTCCCCGCGCCCAACTGATATCCGCCTTCCGTCCCCGCGCTCGACCGGATCGGATACCCCAACGCCCGCAGCTTCTCCACATCCCGCCGCAGCGTCCGCGTCGTCACCTCCAGCTCTGCCGCCAGCGCCGCACCCGCCCAGTTCCGCCGCGCCTGCAACAGCGACAACAACCGCAACAACCGCGCCGAAGTCTCCAGCATTCCACTCGCCAGTCTCCCATACATTGCGGACAGAAGCTGTTCGCAAGCCCTGTTACGCTTCCTCCATGACCCTTTGCCAAACGCTACTCCTCGACTTCGACTCGGAAATGAAGTCCACCCGCAAACTCCTCGAAATCACCCCCGTCTCCGGCTTCAAGCCCCACGAAAAGTCGATGGCCCTCGACTACCTCGCCACCCACATTGCCGAACTGCCCTCCTGGCACAAGTTCGTCCTCGAGTCCGAACTCCTCCACCTCCCCGAAGGCTACAAGATGGACATCGTCACCAACCGCGAAGACCTCCTCGCCCGGTTCGACAAGAGCGTCGCCGAAGGCCGCGCCGCCATCGACGGCGCCACCGACGAGGAAATGCAAAAATCCTGGACGTTCAAATACGGCGACGCCTTCGTGTTCACCCAGCCGCGCCCCGAAGTCGTCCGCAGCTTCCTCAACCACCTCATCCACCACCGCGCCCAGCTCACCGTCTACCTCCGCCTGCTCAACATCCCCATCCCCGGCATGTACGGCCCCTCCGCCGACGACGTCTGGAAGTAAAGGTGCAATAAACTGGTCGGCGCATGCACCGCCGCCAGTTTCTCCAACTCGCCGCGGCCGCGCCCCTCGCGGCCGCCCCCCAGCGCCCCAACGTCATCCTCATCATGTCCGACGACCAGGGCTTCGGCGACCTTTCCCTCCACGGCAACTCCCACCTCCAAACGCCCCACCTCGACTCCATCGCCCGCGCCGGCGCCCGCCTCACCCAGTTCCAGGTCTGCCCCGTCTGCTCCCCCACCCGCGCCGCGCTCATGACCGGCCGCTACAACTACCGCACCGGCGTAGTCGATACCTTCAAGGGCCGCTCCATGATGGACCCGCGCGAGCAGACCGCCGCCGAACACTTCCGCGCCGCCGGCTACCCCACCGGCATCGTCGCTAAATGGCACCTCGGCGACAACTACCCCATGCGCGCCATCGACCAGGGCTTCGACGACTCCCTCGTCCACGGCGGCGGCGGCCTCGCCCAACCCTCCGATCCCCCGCCCGGCAACCACTACTTCGACCCCACCCTCCTCCGCAACGGCCGCTTTGAAAAGGTGTCCGGCTACTGCACCGACATCTTTTTCCGCGAAGCCATCCAGTTCATCGAGAAAAACCGGTCCCGGCCGTTCTTTCTCTATATCCCCACCAACGCCCCGCACACTCCGCTCGAACTCCCCGCCGAATACGAAAAACCCTTCGCCGCCCTCGACGCCACCACGCGCAAGGTCTACGGCATGGTGAAAAACCTCGACGACAACGTCGGCCGCCTCCTCGCCGCGCTCGCCCGATCCGGCCTCGAAAAGAACACCATCCTCATCTTCATGACCGACAACGGTCCGCAGCAGCCGCGCTACGTCGCCGGCATGCGCGGTCGCAAGGGCACCGTCTACCAGGGCGGCATCCGCGTGCCGTTCTTCGTCCGCTGGCCGGCGCGCATCCAGCCCGGAACCGAGTCGGACCGCATCGCCGCCCACATCGACGTCCTGCCCACCCTTCTCGAAGCCTGCGCCGTCCGCCCCCAATCGCCGCCGAAGTTCGACGGCCGCAGCGTCCTCCCGCTGCTCACCGCCCGCCCCGCCGCCTGGCCCGATCGCGTCATCCACACGCAATGGCACCGCGGCGACCAGCCCGAACTCTTCCGCGACCACGCCGCCCGCTCCCAGCGATGGAAACTCGTCAACGGCGTCGAACTCTACGACCTGCAAAACGATCCCGCCGAATCCACCGACGTCGCCAAACAATACCCCGCCGAAGTGGCCCGCCTCCGCCAGGCTACCGAGGAGTGGCTCCGCGACGTCTCGGCCACCCGCAACGGCTACGCCCCGCCGCGCATTCACCTCGGCACGCCCCACGAAAATCCCACGCTCCTCACCCGCCAGGACCGCCGCGAAGAACCGCCCGGCTGGGAGGTCGATGTGCGCGCCAAAGCCGTCTATGACGTGGCCGTCCTGATCGCCCCCGCGCCCGCCGCCGGCGAGGCCGTCTTCGAACTCGGCTCCGTCCAGCGCCGCCTTCCCTTCCCCGCCGGCGCCGCCCGCGTCGTCTTCGAGGGCCTGCCGCTCCCCGCCGGCCCCGCCCGTCTCGCCGCCTCCGCCTCCGCCGCTGCGCGCTCGCTCGAAGTCCTGTATGTTGAAGTGAGGAAACGCAATGGTTGATGCCAAGGTAGTCATCATCACGGGGGCCTCCGGCGGCCTCGGAACCGTCGTTACGAAGGCCTTCCTCGACAATGGCGCCCGCGTCATCGCCGTCGACCGCAGTAAGCGGTCTCGCACCCCCGACCACCCCTCGCTCAGCCACTTCGCCGTCGCTCTCGAGGACTCCGAGGCGGTCAGCGAGCTCGTCGCCGACGTCATGGAAATGTACGGCCGCATCGACGCCGTCATCCACCTGGTCGGCGGCTTCGCCGGCGGCCAGCGCGTCGACGAAACCAGCGACGACACCTGGGAAGAGATGCTCGCCCTCAACCTCCGCCCGGCCTGGGTCCTCAGCCGCGCCGTACTGCCCGTCATGCGCGAGGAGCGCCGCGGCGTCATCGTCGCCATCGGCACCGCCGCCGCCCAGAATCCCGTCCCGGGGCTCGGCGCCTACAGCGCGTCCAAATCGGCCCTCATCGCCCTTATCCGGACGATTGCCGAAGAAAACCGCGCCTACAACATCCGCGCCAATATCGTGTCCCCGAACACCATGGACACCCCGGCCAACCGCGCCTCCATGCCCGACGCCGACCCCGCCCAGTGGGTCCAACCCTCGAACGTCGCCAGCCTTCTCGTCTGGCTCGCCTCCGACGCCGGCGCGGAAGTGAACGGCGCCGTCATCCCCCTTCCCGGCCGCGGATAAATGGTGCCTGCCGCGAGTGTCCCCATTTTTCGGGACGCCCGGGCTAGACCTTCGTCACCCGCCGCAGCGTGTACAACTCCGGATTCACCTGTCCGCTCTCCAGCTTCTTCCATTCGTCGTTGACGTGAATCACCTTTCCGCTGATGTGATTCGAACGCTCGGAAGCCAGAAACAGCGCCAGATTGATCTGCTTCTCCGGCGCCACCCCGCCCGTCATCCGAACGTTCTTGGCGTCTTCGATCTCTTTCCACCCGGCCCGGTCCCCCGCCGCCAGAATCTCGTCCGTCATCGACGTGTACGCCCCGCCCGGCGCCATGCAGTTCACCTGCACGTTGTGGTCGGCCACCTCCGCCGCCAGCGTCTCGATCATCCGCACCAGCGCCGTCTTCGCCGTCGAATACGCCGAGAAATTCGGCCGCGGCGTCAATGCTCCGCCCCCGCTCAACGCAATGATCTTCCCCGACCGCCGCGCCACCATCTCCGGCAGCACCGCCCGCGCCGTCAGCATCACCCCGTGCAGGTTCGTCTCCACCGTGTCCCACCACGCCTTCACCGGCACTTCCAGCAGCGGCCCGATCGGCCCCTGCATCCCCGCCGCGCAGATCAGGACGTCGATCGATCCCCAGTGCACCCGCATCCGGTCCACCGCCGCATTCACCTGGTCGGCGTCCCGCACATCGGCCCGCAGCCGCATCGCCACCCCGCCCGCCTGTTCAATCTCCAGTTGCGCGAGGTCCAACTCCCCACGGCTCCGCGCCAATAGCCCCACCTTCGCGCCCCGCGCCGCCACCCCTAAAGCTAATCGCTTTCCAATGCCTCGCCCCGCTCCGGTGATCAGGATATTCTTGCCGGACAGAATCTGCGTATCAGTCATTCCTTGAACGAATCCCGAACAACCCGGTCCGGAACCGCTGCGTATACCTTTCCCCCTTATTCTAGTCCGTCCCCGCCTTCGACGGCGATCCCTTCCGCTGGCCCTTCACCGCGTACATTGCCCGATCCGCCCGCTCGAACAACTCCTCGGCGCTCTCGCCGAAGATATGCTCCACCACCCCCGAACTCGCCGCCACCGGAATCGACAGCCGCTTCCCATTCCAGTCCAGATCGTACCGGCGGCTCACCCGCACCGAGATCTGCTGGCTTCGCCGCAACGCATCCTTCATCGGGCAGTCAAACACCACGAAAAACTCGTCCCCGCCCCAACGCGCCACCACATCCCCCGGCCGCACCAGGTCGCTCAATGCCTTCGAAAACTGCCGCAACACCTGATCCCCGCACATGTGCCCGAACCGGTCGTTGATGCTCTTGAACTCGTCAAGATCGAAAAACAAAACACAGAATGGCCGGGTCTGCTGAATCCGCTCCTCCAGCTGCCGCTCCAACTCCCGCCGGTTCGCCAACCCAGTCAACGCGTCCGTCGCCGCCGCCGACTCGGCCTCCGCCAACCGCGCCCGGAATTGACTCAACTCCCGCTGCATCGACTGCAGCGAATCCTCGCTGTCGGCCACCATCCGCGCCACCCGCTCCCGCAACTGCCCCGCCTCTTCCCGCAACTGCGACCGCAAGTCGTCCGGGTTCTCCACCTCCGCCAGCCGGCACAGCGACGCATACACCCCGCGAAACTCCTCCCCGTACGTTTCGGTGTGCACCCGCACCTTGCTCGCCGCCGTCGCCATCACCTCCAGAATCGCCTTGACCGCGCCGACCTCCTCCCGCTGCAGCCGCCTCGAATCCTGCGCATAGTTGTGCAACACCCGCCCCACCAGCCGCGGCGTCGCCTCCAACAACTCCACCGGCGAGTCCACTTGCAGACACATGTGCACCTGCTGCCAGTCCTCCGTCGCCCGCTTCGCCGCCTCCGGATACAACGGAAAGACGTAGGATTCCACCGCCTCCAACGATGACTGCCACAACTCCAGACACCGCCTCACAAACTGCCGCTGCTGCTCGAGCGCCTCCGCCTGCCGATTCAATTCGTCCAGCGAGTTCTTCACAGAGATCATCCGGTCCTCTCCCCCCCTTATCGGAACCTGGCAACCGGACTTTAACCCCGTTTGAGGCACTTGTGGAATTCCCGCTATACTTGTAACTGAGAAAAATTTTCCCGGGAGGCCAATGAGCAAAGAGGATTGTATTGAAGTTACCGGAACTGTTGTCGAAAAGTTCCCCAGCGGTTTGTTTAGCGTGCAGCTTGACCAGGAGCGCCTGGTCCTTGCCCATCTTGCCGGCAAGCTCCGCCGCAACCGCATCCGCGTGCTCGCCGGCGATCGCGTGACCTTGGAGATGTCCCCCTACGACCTCACCAAGGGCCGCATCACCTACCGCCACAAGTAATCCGGCCGCGTGCCCATCCGCACCCTCTTCCTGTTCGGTACCCGGCCCGAGGCGATTAAGCTCTGCCCGGTCCTCCGGCACATGAAGTCCCGCCCGGAGGAGTTCGACGTCAAGGTCTGCGTCACCGCCCAGCATCGCCAGATGCTCGATCAGGTGCTCGCCGCCTTTCAGGTCACCCCCGACGTCGACCTCGACCTCATGCTCCCGGGACAGACGCTCTTCCAGTCGTCGTCCCGCATGCTCGCGGCCCTCGAACCCGTCTTCCGCGACCTCCGGCCGGACTTCGCCCTCGTCCAGGGCGACACCACCACCACCCTCTGCGGCGCCCTGGCCGCCTTCTACGCCCGCGTCCCCATCGGCCACATCGAGGCTGGCCTCCGCACCTGGGATATGGCCCAGCCCTTCCCCGAGGAGATGAACCGCGTCCTCACCGGACGCCTCGCTGACCTCCATTTCGCCGCCACCCCCTGGGCCCGCGAAAACCTCCTCCGCGAATCCGTCCCCCCGGAACGCATCACCGTCACCGGCAACTCAGGCATCGACGCCGTTCTCTACGTCCGCGACGGCCTTGAATCCGGCGCCCTGTCCTCGGGCCGCGACTGGTCGTTCCTCGATCCCGCCAAACGCCTCATCGTCGTCACCGCCCACCGCCGCGAAAGCTTTGGCGACGGCTTCGAACGCATCTGCCGCGCCATCCGCCGCCTCGCCGCCCGCCCCGACGTTGAAATCGTCTACCCCGTCCACCCCAACCCCAACGTCCAGGACCCCGTCAACCGCCCCCCCGCCAACCAGCCCCACCTCCCCCCCATCGCCCCCCTCGACTACGTTCCCTTCGTCGACCTCATGCGCCGCGCCTACATCCTCGTCACCGACTCCGGCGGCGTCCAGGAGGAAGGCCCCTCCCTCGGCAAGCCCATCCTCGTCCTCCGCGACAAAACCGAGCGCCCCGAAGCCGTCGAAGCCGGCACCGTCAAGCTCGTCGGAACGGATGAAAATAAGATCGTCGGCGAGGCGGAAATTCTGCTCGAAAATGCGGATTTTTACAATCGAATGAAAGTCGTTCACAGCCCTTACGGAGATGGTCGCGCAAGCGCCCGGATTTCTGACGCAACTCTTTCATTCTTAAGGAAATAAAAATTTCCTCTCGACCCCGGAAACAGCCCTGTTTCCACCCTCTTGCGAGCCGTTTTCCCTTGCCAATTTCATAAAATGGGGTTGTGAGGAATAATTCTTTCACCCGCAATCGCCGGAAGGCCTCGTCCTTCGCCGGCGAAGCTGGCGCGCGCATGGCGTCCCAACTGTCCGAAAAGATCATCGGCCAGCCCGAATCGCTCGAGGCCATCATCCCCTACGTCCAGATGTACCAGGCCGGGCTGAACCCCGAGGGCCGCCCCGCCGGGATCTTTCTCCTCCTCGGCCCCACCGGCACCGGCAAAACCCGGACCGTCGAAGCCCTCGCGGAGGTCATCCACGGCTCGCCCAGAAACATTCTCCGCATCGACTGCGGCGAATACCAGATGGAACACGAAGTCGCCAAGCTGATCGGCGCCCCTCCGGGCTACCTCGGCCACCGCGAAACCCAGCCCGTCCTGACGCAGATGAAGCTCAACCAGGCGATGAGCGACCGCGCCAACCTCGCCATCGTCCTGTTCGACGAAATCGAGAAGGCCGCCCCGTCGCTCACCCGGCTCCTGCTCGGCATCCTCGACAAGGGAACCCTGCGCCTCGGCGACAACACCAACGTGAACTTCGAACGGACGCTGATCTTCATGACCTCGAACCTCGGCGCCCGCGAGATGGCCCGCGAATTGACCCCCTCGTTCGGGTTCGAATCCGTCACCGGCGGCTGCGCCTGCGCCAGCGACTACTCGCGCCTCGAACAGGTCGCCCTGGCCGCCGTCAAGCGCAAGTTCTCGCCCGAGTTCGTCAACCGCGTCGACGTCATGCTGACCTACCGGCCGCTCTCGGCCCCGGCCATGGAAAAGATCCTGGATATTCAACTCCAGGACCTCGCCAATCACATCGGCCGCCGCCTCGGCGACCGCGCCTTCTACCTGCAGGTGCCGCGGCGCACGCGCCGGTTCCTGCTCGAACAGGGCACCAGCAGCGAATACGGGGCGCGGGAGCTCAAGCGGACCATCCACAAGCACCTGATGCAGCCGCTGGCCGCGCTGGTCGCCGACGGGGCGGTGCCGCCGGGGGCGGTCGTGCGCTGCGACATCCACCCGGGCGGAAGCCGCCTGGACCTGTACCCGCTCGAAGAAGCCGCTTAAGTTATTGAAAAATATCGAGCGGATGCGCGATCGTCGTACCGTCGACGGTCGCCTGGACGGTATAGCGGCCGGCCGGAAGCAGGGTCGCCGGCTCGCGATACAGGGGGATCCGGACCCAGCCGCCCGGGGCGGGGGTTTCGAAAACCGGGGCTCCGGAAGGGTCGAGGAGGGTCAGTTTTCCGGCGCCGCCGGAGACGGAAACCTCGATACACGGCTTGTAGGTGGTGGGTAAATCGGCGCCAAAACAGGCCGTAAAGTAGCACGGAATCGCGCAATTTCGTGCACTTTTGACGCCGAAACGCACCGTTTTTGCCTCCAAAACGAGGCCGATCCGGGGGTAATCGGGGCTGAAACGGGCCCCGCCGACGACCGCTTCGAGCAGGGTCAGGCCTTCGCCGAACCCTCCCGAGGAACCTGCCACTACATCCACCTGGTAGTAGGTGGGTCCGACGCCGCGCGCCAGCCGGCCGGACTCTTTGCCCAGACCGGCGACCGGGCCGGTCCAACTCAGCTCGTCGGAGAATGTGCCGGCAAGCGTACCGGCGTTGGGCGTGCGCCCGCCCGGCGCCCAGGCGCCGGTTTCGATGCCGGCCGGGCCGAGGAGCAGGATTTCGCGCCCGGAGGCATCGAGCCGGTAGATCCGGCCTTCGCCATCGGAGCGCAGGCGGGTGGGCCCATTGGGGCCGGGGTCGAGGACGGACCACTGGACGCCGTCGATCTCCTCTTTGCGGGCGACGCGCCAGACGGCGTGGGAGCCCGTCACCAGCCGGTTATTCAGCCGGAAATGCCATTCGTTGCCGACTTCGAGGGGCCACCAGCCGCCCCGGTCGCACTTGACCGAAGCGGTCGCCGAGGCGAGCGTCTGCCCGGCGGCGTCGCGGAGGGTGAAGACGAGCCCGTCGGTGACCCAGAGCCCGGTGCGCACGGAACCGGAAGGACCCTCCTGGCCGGTCATGGGGGACTCGCCGGCGTACAGGGTGACGGGGGCGGCGCCCGCGCGGTTCCAGAGGACGATCGCCTGGCCGGAGCCGTTGCGGCAGGAGGTGATGACGGCCGGCTCCAGGCGCACGGACGGGGCCGCGGCCGCGGCGAACGCCGCGAGGGCGAACAACTGAACTTTCATACACTTACCTCGGTTAAAGCATGTTGGACGCGGTAAGCGGTTTCTGGTGGATCTCCATGCAGCCCTTGCCCGTGGGGAGAACCTTACCAGGATTGAGAAGACAGGTCGGATCGAAGAGTTTCTTGAACGCGGCGATCATGTCGAGCGAGTCCTCGGGGAACTGCTTGGTCATGAGCTCCATTTTTTCCATGCCGACCCCGTGCTCGCCGGTAATGGAACCGCCGACGGAAATGCAGAAGGCCAGGATGTCCTCGCCGGCGTGCTGGGCCTTTTCGAGTTCGCCAGGTTTGCGGGCATCGAAGAGGATGATGGGGTGCATGTTGCCGTCGCCGGCGTGGAAGATGTTGCTGATGGTGAGGCCGTACTTTTTGCCGACCTCCTCGATGTACTTGAGGGTCTCGGCGATGCGGGTCCGGGGCACGACGCCGTCCTGCACATAGTAGAAGGGGCTGAGGCGGCCGACGGCGCCGAACGCGTTCTTGCGGCCCTTCCAGAGGAGGTCGCGCTCGGCGGCGTCCTTGGCGATGCGGAAGTCGCGGGCGCCGCAGGCGAAGCAGGCTTCGCGAACCTGTTCCACCTGCTCTTCGACGGCTTCCTTGAGCCCTTCGAGTTCGATGAGGAGGACTGCGGCGGCATCGAGCGGGTAGCCGGCGTGGGTTGCCTCCTCGACCATGCGGAGCATGACGCCGTCGAGCATTTCGACGGCGACGGGCGTGATGGCGCGGGCGGTGATTTCGGCGACGGTGTTGCCGGCTTCCTCGGCCGAGTTGAAGATGGCGAGGGTGGTCTTCACGAGTTCGGGCTGGCGCATGATGCGGAGCACGATCTTGGTGACGAGCACCATGGTGCCTTCCGAACCCGTGAGCAGGCCGACGAGGTCATAGCCGGCCGGGTCCTGGCCCTTGCCGCCGATCTGGATGACGGAACCGTCGGGGAGGACGGCTTCGAGGCCGAGGAC
>CAYMTH010000041.1:0-244 GCA_964393235.1 uncultured Solibacteraceae bacterium
CGGTGCGCGTCGCCGTCTAAGCCGATGCCGAGGTCGGAACCGGTCTCGCGCACCTTATCGGCCAGCATCCGCAGGTTCGCCGGCACGGTCGGGTCCGGATGATGGTTCGGAAAGCTCCCGTCCATCTCGCCGAACATCGAAACAAACTCGCAGTTCAACCGCGCCAGGATCTTCTCGATCACCGGGCCGGCCGTGCCGTTGCCCGAATCGACGACCACCTTGATCCGCCGCGGGAACTGGAACT
>CAYMTH010000041.1:254-9453 GCA_964393235.1 uncultured Solibacteraceae bacterium
CGACGTAGTCCGGCACGAGGTCGAGCGTGCGGTAGGAGCCTTCGCCGGAGGTGTAGTCGCGGGTTTCGATCAGGCGGTAGACCTCCTGAATCGCTTCGCCGTGCAGCGTGCCCGCGCCGCAAACGGTCTTGAAGCCGTTGTAGTCGGAGGGGTTGTGCGAGCCGGTGATCATCACCGCGCCGTCGGCCTTCATCTGATACGCCGAAAAGTAGGTGACCGGCGTCGGCACCACGCCGATATCGGTGACGTGGCAGCCGGCGGCGATGAGGCCGGTGCGGAGCGCGAGGTTCAGGCGGTCGCCGGACAGGCGGCAGTCGCGGCCGATGTTGATATTGGGCCCGGAGTGGCGGATCAGATAGGTGCCAAGGGCGCGGCCGAGGTGCTCGACGCCTTCGCTGGTCAGGTCGCGTTCGGCGATTCCGCGAATGTCATATTCGCGGAAAATCGTGGGTTTCAGCATATCTTCATTGAGGGTACCAAATGGGTCGCGACGAACCGCAGCGGCCAGTCGCGGCAGTGGGATATGCCGATGCGGGGCGTCGTCAGAATCTCGCCCGGCCCAAGCGTCGCGTCGTGGATCCGCACCGGTGAATCGGGCAGAAACAGCGGGGCCGCGGTGTGGGCGCGCGTGATCTGAAACGCCCGCGTCAGCCGCCCGGGCCCGGAAACGCCCGCGACGCCGCGCACCAGCACGCAACCCGGCGTGCCGTCGGGTTCGGCGATGACGTTCAGGCACTCGTGCATGCCGTAGACCAGGTAGACGTAGGCGCGGCCCGGCGGCCCGTAGATCACCCGCGTCCGCTCCGTCACGCCGCGCGAAGCGTGCGCCGCCTTGTCGTCCCGCCCCAGGTAGGCCTCCACCTCGACGATCGGCGCCGCGAATGCCGGAGTCACCAGCAACTTCCCAAGCAGCGCCCGCGCAACGGTAACGGTGTCGCGCGCATAGAACGATTCCGGGAGCAACGGGTTGGGGGGCTGGATACGCAATGGTTAGACTAGAGAGTTAACAAGCGATGCGACTGTTTACGGCGCTGGACATTCCGGAAGAGGTGAGGGGCCGGCTGGTGAAGCTGGTGGCCGAGCTGCGTCCGTTGGGCCGGCTGCGCTGGAGCCGTCCGGAGAACCTGCACGTCACTACCAAGTTTATCGGGGAGTGGCCGGCCGCGGAACTGCCGCCCCTCACCGCCGCTCTCCGCGCCGTGCGCCCGACCGGTCCGATCGACGTGGCCGTGCGCGGCCTGGCCTGGTTCCCCAACCCTCATCATCCGCGCGTCCTGTTCGCCGGCATCTCCGCCGGACCGGCCCTCGCCGAACTTCACCGCGCCACCGACGACGCCTGTTTCGCCGCCGGCATCGCCAAAGAGCAAAAGAAGTACAGCCCGCACCTGACGCTCGCCCGCGTCGACGCCGGCGAGTCCGTGGCCGCCGTGCGCGCCAGAATCGCCGCCCTGCCCGACTCCGACTTCGGCGCCTTCCAGGCCACCACCTTCGGCCTCTACGAAAGCGCGATGGGCAAATACACACTATTGGAGGAGTTCTCGCTCCTATGACCGTTCTGCTGCTGGTGCTCGCCTATTTCATCGGCGGGATTCCGTTCGGCTATCTGCTCGTCCGCTGGCGGACCGGAGAGGACGTCCGCGCCAAGGGCTCGGGCAATATCGGCGCCACGAACGTGCTGCGGTCCTCCGGCCGCTCGCTCGGCGTGGCCACGCTGCTGCTCGACATCCTCAAGGGCTGGGTCGCGGTCTGGCTGATGGCGAAGTACGGCAGCGCGGACTCGCTCTGGACCTCCCTCGCCGCCATCACCGTCATCCTCGGCCACGCCTTCCCGGCCGTGCTGAAGTTCCAGGGCGGCAAGGCCGTGGCGAGCTTTGTCGGCGCGTTCGCCTATCTCGCCCCCCTCCCCCTGCTCGCCATCACCATCGTCTTCGTCCTCGTCGTCGCGGTCACCCGCTTCATCTCCCTCGGCTCCATCGTCGGCGCCGGCCTGTTTCCGCTCGCCGTCTGGATGATCGACCACCCCGAACCGCCCGTCGTCTGGGTGGCCCTCGCCGGCGGCCTCTTCATCATCTGGCGCCACAAATCGAACATCGACCGCCTGCGCGCCGGCAACGAGAACGTCTTCACGTTCGGGAAGAAGAAGCCCGCATGACGCGGCTGACCGTACTCGGCGGCGGCAGCTGGGGCACCGCGCTCGCCATGGTGCTCGCCCCGCGCTTCGGCCGCGTCAACCTTTGGACCTACGAAGCCGACCTCGCCGCCGAAATGGCCGCCGAACGCGAAAACAAGGTCTTTCTCCCTGGCTTCCGTCTGCCGCCGAACATCGACGTCACCTCGTCGCTCGCCGAATCCCTCCGCGGCGCCAACATGGTCCTCGGCGTCATGCCAAGTAACGTCCTGCGCCAGGTCTACACCGACGCCAAACCCTATCTGCCGCCCGAGGCGACCATCGTCTCCGCCACCAAGGGCATCGAGCGCGGCACGCAGAAACGCATGTCGGAGATCATCGCCGAGGTCACCGGCCGCAGCCGCGTGGCCGTGCTCAGCGGCCCGTCCTTCGCCCGCGAAGTGGCCCGCGGCGAACCGACGCTCGTCGTCGTCGCCGCCGCCGAAAAGGCGCTCTGCGAAGAGGTGCAGCGGGCCTTCACCGGGCCCACCTTCCGGCTCTATATGTCCACGGATCCGGTCGGCGCCGAGATCGGCGCGGCGCTCAAGAACGTCATCGCCATCGCCGCCGGCATCTGCCACGGGCTCGGCCTCGGGTCGAACGCCATGGCGGCGTTGATCACCCGCGGCCTCGCCGAAATCACGCGCCTCGCCGTCTCGCTCGGCGGCAAGCCCTCCACCCTCGCCGGCCTCGCCGGGCTCGGCGACCTCATCCTGACCTGCACCGGCGAACTGAGCCGCAACCGCCGCGTCGGCGTGGAACTCTCCAAGGGCAAAAGCCTGGAAGAGATCACCGGCGGCATGCGCATGGTCGCCGAGGGCGTCGAAAACACCTTTTCCGCCGTCGAACTCGCCCGCCGCCAGGGCGTGACGATGCCCATCGCCGAAACGCTCTACGCCATCTTCACGCAGGGGAAGAGCCCGCACGACGCCTTGCGCGAGTTGATGGAACGTCCGGCCGGGTTAGAGATGTAAAGGAATGTAAAGTTGGGACCGAAACATTTTTCCGGAGATCGGGTTGGGGAAAACATGATGTCGGTCGCCACTATGGAGCGCGACGCGGAGTTGATGCTCCGGGTTCGCGATGGGGACACCGAGAGTTTCGCGCTGCTTCTGGAACGTCACCGCACGCCGGTCATCCATTTTATCTTCCGGATGGTACAGAACCAGGCGGTCGCCGAAGAACTCGCGCAGGAGGCCTTTCTCCGCGTCTACCGCAGCCGGGCCAACTACGAACCGACGGCGAAGTTCACAACCTGGCTCTTCCGCATCGCCAGCCACCTGGCACTGAACTGGATCCGCGACCGCCGCCACGAGCGGGGCCAGGAGAGCCTGGACGCCGAGACACCGGACGGCATGGCCCGGCAGGTCTCCGACCGCGGGGCCAGCGCCGAACAGTCGCTGGTGCGCGAAGCGCGGCTCGAAGAGATCCGCCGCGCCATCCAGAGCCTGCCCGAAAAGCAACGCGCGGCGGTGCTGATGCAGAAATACGAAGAGATGGAATATTCTCAGATCGCGGCCGTTTTGGAATGCTCGGAGTCGGCGGTGAAATCGCTGCTGTTCCGGGCCTATGAGAGTTTACGCGCCAAGCTGGCGCATATGGCGTAAGAGAGGGGAAGGGATCATGTCGAATACCAAAATGACCTGCCCGCTTCAGAGTGATAATGCGGACGTGTTGCTGGATTACTGCGCGCGGGCGCTCGACGCGGAACGTACCGCGATGCTCGAGGCCCACATGGCGCACTGCGCCGACTGCCGCGAAATGGCCCGGGCCCAGGCCGAAGTGTGGGCCGCCATGGATCTCTACGAAGCCGTCGAAGTGTCCGCCGACTTCGACCGCCGCCTCTACGCGCGTATCGAAGCCGAGGAAGAACGCGAGACGGCCTGGCAGCGTTTCTGGGCGCCCGTCCGCGAGTACCTGCGCGGGCAGCCCGCCTGGAAGCCCGTCTTGTCGGTGGCCGCGGCCTCGGCCGTGCTCGCGCTCGTCTTCCTGGTGCGCACCGGCGGCCCGGCCCCCGAGCCCGCGCCGCGGATCGACGTGACCGAAGTCGAGCAGGCCGAACGCGCCCTGGAGGACATGGAGATGCTGCGGCAGTTGGAAGCGCCGGCGGCCGATGCCGGAACGCAGAAAGACGTGCTGTGATGCGTGCCATTCTCCTGGCCCTGCTGCTCGCGGTCGCCGTTGCCGAAGCGCAGCCGGCGTTGAAGCGCAAAGGGCCTGCCTTCATGAAGAAAGGCCCCGGCGCGATGCCGCCGCCCGCGCTCGACCGCTTCAGCCGCATGTCGCCGGAGCAGCGCCGCGAGGCGCTCGACAAACTCCCCCCCGAACGGCGCGAGCGCATGGTCCGCCGTCTGGAGCAATGGGAGAATACGCCGGAATCGGAGCGGGCCCGCCTGCGCGGTTCCTATCAGCGGTTCCAGGAGATGCCGCCGGAACGGCAGCAGGAGGTCCGGCAACTGTTCCGGCAGTTCAGCGAGACCTTCGAACCCGGCCGGCGCGGCAAGGCGCAGACGGCCATCCGCGCCGTCCACAACGCCGATCCGGAGCAACGCAAAAGGCTGCTCGAATCGCGGCGTTTTCAGGAAAACTTCAACGAGGACGAGCGGAAGCTGATCGAGCGCATGGCCGTCGAGCTTCCGGAACAGAAGTAGCCGGTTCCCCGGCTACTTGATCGAGATCTTCAACTGCTGAGCGATCGGCTCGTTGTTCTGCGTCACCACCAGCGTCTGGTCGCCCGACTGCGCGCCCTGCGGCACTTCGACGTTGAACTGATAGAGCCCCACGAAGCCCGGCGCAAGACCGCCGAAGGCCGCCCGCGCCTCCAGATCGCCGATCCGGAACGAGACCGGGTTCACCAGAATCTGCAGCGGGTTCGACCCGGCGCGCCGCCCGCCGAGCGGCGGGAAGTTCGGCGTCACCGCGCCGAAACCGGTGCCGTAGAAAATCAGCGTCTCGCCCCGCTCGGCCGGCAGGTTCTCAACACCCGGGATCTTATCGTTCGCCACAAACTTGCCGGTCGCCGAGTGCAGCGCCGCCACATACTGCGTGTCCCCGACTTTGAACGACGCCGGCGCCAGCAGGTTCCCGTTCGCGGCCCGCACCACGATATTCACCGGCTGGCTGGCCAGCCCGTTGAACGAAACCACCACCGGAACCTCATCGCCCGGCGTTACGTTCTCCGGCAACTGCGCGTTGATTTGCGTCGGGCTCACGTAGCTGACGAACGCCTGCCGCCCGCCCACGGTCACCTGAACCGATTCCAGCATCGTCGGCGCGATCGAACCGTTGAAGTCGGATTCGGCCCAGCCCCGCGTCCGTTCGCCGAGGTTCGTCCCGTAGATCTCCAGCCAGCCGCCCGGCGCCGTCCGCGCCGCGCCGCCGAACGCCGTCGGCGCGATGGCGCCCCCGGCCGCGATCGCCGGCGCCGTCGGAGGCTCCAGCGCCGTCACCGTCTGGATCACCATGATGTTGGCCGCCTGCACGCTGCCGCCACGGTAGTTCAGAAGCGGCATCTCATCGAACGGGGAATTGAAAACCCGTGGAATCGGCTGCGACGCAATCCGGTCCACCACCGCCTGGCTCGCCGCGTTGGCCACGCGCGCAAACACCGTGAAGCCGCCGTTCTGGTTGTTCAGGTTCGCCGAGTTGTCGGCCAGATTGAAGAAGAACTGGTTTGTGGCGGAGTTCGGATTATTGCCCAGCTTCGCCATCGCGATCGTGCCCCGCGTGTTGGAAAGGTTGAACTCGTTCCGTACCGGCGGATCCTGCGGGATGGGATTGTTGAATGAGTTACCCGCAAGCGTGAAACCGCCCGTCTGGAGAATAAAACCCGGCACCGCGCGATGAAACACCGCGTTGTTGTATGCGCCCCGGTTGGCGTACCGCAGGAAGTTCTGCACCGTCAGCGGCGCCACGCTCGGCAGCAGCGTAATGTCGATGTCTCCGAGGTTCGTCTTCAGCCGGTAGTTGATATCGGCGGTCTGCGCGTATAGGGCCGTAGCCAGCAAAGAAAGACCCAGCAAGCGAGGGAACATCTTTTCAGTTTATCGTGCGGGAACAAAGCGCGTAGAATCTGAAACGATGCACATGTTACGCGGCATCCCGGTTGTCCTGCTCACCGTGCTCCTCGCCTTCGGCCAGGGCGGGCGCCCGGAACGCCGCTGGGCCATGTACGAACGCGAAATGCAGGACCCCGCCGACGACCCGCCCGACGCCTGGGAAGAAACCGAGTTCGCCTTCGCCCGCCTCCGCTACCGCTCCGACCGCGACCGCGGCGGAGGCAGCTTCCGCTTCCGCTCCCGTTCCCGCTGGGGCATCGACGCCAACAAATCCGACCGCCAGTTCCTCACCGCCCTCCGCCGCCTCACCCGCGTCCACGCCCGCTCAGTCGAACACATCGTCGACATCGATTCCGACGAGATCTACAACTGGCCCTTCCTCTACGCCGTCGGCATCGGCGACTGGTCCCTCACCGACGCCCAGGCCGCCCGCCTCCGCGCCTACTTCGATCGCGGCGGCTTCTTCGTCGTCGACGACTTCCACAACGAATACGAATGGGCCTCGTTCATGGAAGGCATGCACAAGATCTACCCCGGCTGCCACGCCGTCGAACTCCGCGACGCCGACGCGATTCTCCACACCGTCTTCGACCTCAACGAGCGGTTCCGCGTCCCCGGCCTCAACGTCGTCCACGGCGACCAGATCGAACGCGGCGGCATCGAGCCGCACTTCCGCGCCATCCTCGACGACAAAGGCCGCGTCATTGTCGGCATCTTCTTCAACATGGATCTCGGCGACGCCTGGGAGTGGGCCGACATCCCCGAATACCCCGAAAAGTACGCCTCCCTCGCCTTCCGCCTCGGGGTCAACTACGTCATATACTCGATGACGCACTGATCCCCATGCTCACCCGCCGCGCGCTGCTCGCCTCCCTGCCCCTCTTCTCCCGGGCCCCCCGCACAACCGACAAGGCCCAGATCGACCGCTGGATGACGGAACTCTCCAACTGGGGCCGCTGGGGCAAAGACGATCAGCGCGGCACCGTCAACCTCATTACCCCGGCCAAACGCAAGGCCGCCGCCGCGCTGGTCCGCGAAGGCGTCACCGTCTCCCTCGCCCGCGACACCGAAAAGGAGAAGGCCGAAGACAACCAGCGCCCCTTCGTCCAGGAAATGAACGCCACCGGCGCCAATCCCGCCGGCGGCCAGTTCTCCGTCGACACCTACTCCGTCCTCTACCACGGCGTCGCCCACACCCACATGGACTCGCTCTGCCACATGTTCTACGAGGGCCGCATGTACAACGGCTTCCCGCAGACCGAGGTCACCCCCGAAGGTGCCCGCAAGCTCGCCGTCAACGTCTTCAAGGAGGGCATATTCACGCGCGGCATCCTCCTCGACTTCCCCGCCATGAAAGGCCTGCCCTACCTCGAACCCGGCACGCCCCTCTACCCCGAGGACCTCGACGCCTTCGAACGCTTCGCCAAACTCACCGTCCGCCCCGGCGACGTCGTCTTCGTCCGCACCGGCCGCTGGGCCCGCCGCGCCGCCGCCGGCCCCTGGAACGTCGGCCTCCGCTCGGCCGGCCTCCACGCCTCCTGCGCCCCGTGGCTCCGCAAGCGCGACGTCGCCATGGTCGGCAGCGACGCCGCCAGCGACGTCATGCCCTCCCGCGTCGAAGGCGTCCGCCAACCCATCCATCAGCTCCTCCTCGTCGCCATGGGCACGCCCATCTTCGACAACTGCGACCTCGAAGCCGTCAGCGCCGCCGCCGTCGCCCGCAAACGCTGGGAGTTCCTCCTCACCGCCGCGCCCGTCCCCGTCAAAGGCGGCACCGGCTCCCCGCTCAATCCCGTCGCCGTCTTCTAGCCGCGTTGATGGCATCCGCGCGCCGAGTGCGCGTAATCAGGTGTTATGGGCAAGATCACCTGGCTCCTCACTTCCGTCGCGGTCTACGCGCAACTGGCCTTCGACCCGTTCGCCGGCACCTTCTCCGGCAAGGATCTTCGCCTCGAACTCCAGTCCACCGGCAGCGCTTCCTACGCCGGCACCATCGCCGTCATGGGCCAGCGCTTCCCCGTCACCGCCCGCGTCAACGGCCAGCAACTCTCCGGCCAGTTCGTCAGCGGCGCCACCCGCTATCCCTTCACCGGCGCCGTCAGCGGCAACCAGTTCCGCCTCGTCAGCGACGGTTCCGAATACGTGCTCGTCCGCGAAGCCCGCGTGCAGGCCATCGCCCTCCCCGCCGCCGCCCACGAACACCCCAAAGGCTTCGCCATCCAGCCCGCCGCCGGCTGGCGCGCCGAGAACAACGCCGAAGGCGTCCTGCTCGTCCCCGCCGGCGCCGTCGCCAACGAAGAGGTCTACGTCGCCGCCATCCAGGACGGCTACAGCCCCGCCGAAGAGGTCAACACCGTCCGCCAGCTGAGCTCCGCCTTCCTCCAGAACGGCGCCCAGGTCCGCCGCAGCGCCGAACGCCAGACCTTCGCCGGAGGCGCCGCCTACTATTGGGAACTCCTCGACCCCGCCACCCGCCGCGCCGTCGGCCTGAAGATCTACTTCACTCCCGCCGGCACCCGCGCCAACGTCCTCATCGCCTACGGCCTTGTCGAGCGCCTCGCCGCTCGCGACGCCGACGTCCGCCAGATGCTCGGCTCCCTCCGCGCCGTCGCGGCCCGCCCCGCCCCCGGCGGCGGCGCCCTCGCCGACTCATCGCCCGCCGCCCAGCAGTGGCTCGCCAAACTGCGCGGCAAGATGATCCGCCAGTTCCACGCCTACTCCGGCATGAGCTCCGACAAACGCCACATGCTCAACGCCGACGGTTCGTACTGGTTCAAGAGCTCCAGCATGGTCTCCGTCGACGTCCCCGGCGCAAGCGGCATGAGCTCCGGCCGCGGCGCCCACCAGGGCCGCTGGCAGATCCGCGAAATGGGCGGCGACGTCTACCTCATGATCGCCTACAACGACGGCGACCGCGGCCAGTACAAGCTCACCGCCGACGGCCGCAACTGGTACATGAACGGCGAAAAAGCCT
>CAYMTH010000041.1:9463-11582 GCA_964393235.1 uncultured Solibacteraceae bacterium
CTCGTCCTCCTCCTCGTCGTCGCCGCCTTCGCCCAGCAGCGCGACCTCGGCTACGAAACCTCCCGCAAAGTCGCCCTCGTCGTCGGCAACGGCAACTACGCCAAATGGCCCCTGCGCAATCCCGCCAACGACGCCCGCGCCGTCGCCGCCTCCCTCACCGATCTCGGCTTCGAAACCGAGACCGTCCTCGACGCCGGGCTCCCCGCGCTCGACAAAGCCGTCTCCCGCTTCGTCGCCAAGGTCAAGGCCGGCGACATCGCCACCTTCTACTACGCCGGCCATGGCATCCAGCTCGAAGGGGAAAACTACCTCGTCCCCGTCGACTTCGCCGCCACCGACGAAGCCGACGCCAAATACGCCTCCTACTCCGCCTCCCGCGTGCAGGAACGCCTCGAAAAGGCCGGCGCCCGCGTCATCCTCGTCGTGCTCGACGCCTGCCGCAACAACCCCTTCGCCGCCACCCGCTCTACCTCCGGCGGCCTCGCCGCCATGGGCTCCGGCAACGGCACCCTCATCGCCTTCGCCACCGCGCCCGGCAAAACCGCCGACGACAACCCGCGCGGCGACAACGGCCTCTTCACCTCCCATCTCATCCAGGCCCTGCGCGAACCCGGCCTCAGCCTCGATCAGATCTTCAACAAGGTGCGCCAGAGCGTCTATCTCGATTCCAAAGGCCGCCAGGTCCCCTGGACCGTCTCCAGCGTCATCGGCGAAGTCTACCTCCGCCCCGGCGCCCCCGCTCCCGCCCCCGTCGCGGAAACGCCGGTCAACCCGCTCAAACGCCTCGCCGCCCCCGCGCCTGCAACGGACGTGCAAGCGTTACATCAGCTCGCCTCCGACCACTACCGCAACGAACGCTGGGACCTCTTTGTTTCCGCGGCCCGCGACACTTTGCAAGCCGGCGGCTCTTTACAATTTCTCTTCGGCCACCACCACACCCTCGCCGGCATCCACGCGGCCTCGCTGACTGTAACGAAAGACACGTTACATTTTCAGCCCCTCCACGCCTCCTGCAACCAGCCCGCTATCCAGGTGCCCGTAAAGTCGCTCCAGACCGCCCAGGCCGTCCGATCCTCCATGGGCGAGCTCTTCCTCAACCTCAAGGTCACCGACGAAAAAGGCAAGCAGCGCAACTTCAATTTCGCCGACCCGGACTCCACCGTCACCCAGAACCCGCAAAGCGGCCTCCCGCAGGTCTTCTCGCCCGCCAAAGCCGCCGGACTCACGCAGGCCGTCGCCGCCGTGCTCAGCCAGCTACAGAGCCGCTAGCCGCCGCCGCATCTCCTCGAGCGGCGCCGCCGGATCGGCAATCCGGTTGTCGAGCTCGAACGGATCCCGCTCCAGGTCATATAACTCATCCGCGTCCGGCAGTTCCAGATAGTGGATGTACTTCCACCGCCGCGTCCGCACGGCGCGATACCCCATCTTCCGGATGCGCGGAAACACGGTGTCGGAGAAGTACTCGATCAACACCGCCTCGCGGTTCGCCGGAATCGCCGGCGCGGCCAGCCCCGCCCACCCCAGGCACATCGAGTATAGATCCGTAGCCGGCGTCAGCGCGTCGATCCGCGTGCCCGACTTGTAAACCCGCGGATACCGCACCAGCAGCGGAATCCGGATCGTCTCTTCATACGCCAGCCGCCGCTCCGGGTTCAGGCAGTGCTCGCCGTAGAAATACCCGTGGTCGGACGTGAACACCACCGCCGTATTCCCAAGCTGCCCCGCCTTCTCCAGCGCCGCCAGAATCCGCCCCAGGCTCTCGTCGATCGCCTTCGTCATCCGCATCCGGTTCAGGATGGTCGCGTCGTCGGTCGCCGTCGCCGCGCTCAGCGGCGGCACGCCCGGAATCTCCTGCAGCAGCGCCGGCTTCCGCCGCGGCGGCACTTTGTAATTCCCCCGCCGCGGCGGCGTCCGCCCCGCGTACAGCCCCGCGTGCCGCGCCGCGAACTTGAAGTCAGCCGCCTCGCCCGGCCCGGTCACCTTCCCGTCCGGCCCCTGCGCCACATTCGGGTGAATCGCCTTGTGCGAAAGGTACAGGCAGAACGGCGCCGCCCGCCGCTTGCCAATAAAATCCACCGCGTAATCGGTCAGCAGATCGGTGATGTACCCCCGCCCGCGG
>CAYMTH010000041.1:11592-15636 GCA_964393235.1 uncultured Solibacteraceae bacterium
TCCCGTCCACGTTCAACGGCGGATCGAAGCTCTCGCCCTGCCCCGGAAACGAGACCCAGTGGTCGAATCCCGGCCGCCGCGAATCGTCCACGCCCATGTGCCACTTGCCGAGAAACGCCGTCTCGTAGCCCGCGTCATGCAACCGCCGCGGCCACGTCATCAACGCGTGCGACCGCGCCGACCGGTCCGTATTGTCGATGATCCCGTGCTCGTGCGGATACTGCCCCGTCAAAAAACTCGCCCGGCTCGGCGAACACAGCGGCGTCACCGCGAACGCGTTCCGAAAGAGTGCCCCCTCCCGCGCCAGCCGGTCGGCGTGCGGCGTCTCAGCGAACGGGTGCCCCGTGCACCCCAGCTCGTCGAACCGCAGATCGTCGACCAGAACAAACACCACATTCGGCCGCCCCGCCGGCTGTGCGGCGGCCGCGGCCAGCGTCAAGAAATCGCGCCGGAGCATGAACCCTATAATAGGCCCATGTGGCCGCGTGCACTGTGGCTCCTGTTGGCGGCGGCCCTGCTCTGGCCCCAGCGCCAACCCGCGCCCGGCGCCCCCGCCGAGTTCCGCTTCGTCCGCATGGAATACGCCGAACTCCCCCAAACCCGCCGCGGCTACGGCCTCGCCTGGTGGCGCCAGGACGGCCCCTCCGCCGAAGCCCATTTCAAACAGGGCATCGAACGCCTCACCCGCATTCACACCGGCGACGGCCACCACGTCCCCCTCACCGGCGACGCCGTCTACGACTACCCCTGGCTCTACGCCACCCAGGTCGGCTACTGGGACATCTCCGACGCCGAAGCCCGCCGCCTCGGCGACTACCTCCGCCGCGGCGGCTTCCTCGTCGTCGACGACTTCTACGGCCCCGGCGAATGGGCTGTCTTCCGCGACGCCCTCGCCCGCGCCCTCCCCGATCAACCCGTCGTCGACCTCCCCAACGACGACCCCGTCTGGCACGTCCTCTACGACATCGACGAACGCTTCTTCATCGCCGGCCTCCGTCACCTCGGCATAGGCCGAGGCGGCTTCTCCATGCGCCGCCCCGCCGACCCGCCCGAATGGAAAGGCATCCGCGACGCCTCCGGCCGCCTCGTCGTCCTCATCCCCTTCAACGTCGACGTCGGCGACGCCTGGGAACACGCCGACCTCGCCGAATACCCCGAAGCCATGACCGGCCTCGCCTACCGCATCGGCATCAACTCCATCGTCTACGCCATGACGCATTGACTCTGATATACCGTTAGAGCCATGCAACGCCGACAACTCCTGAAGTCCCTCGCCGCCGCCGCGCTCGGCGGCGCCCAGCTCGCCGAAGCCGCGCTGCCCAAAATCAAGATCACCCGCGTCCGCATCTACGAACCGCCAAACTACAACCCGCTCTTCAACCAGAGCAACATGCTCGTCACCGTCGAAACCGACGCCGGCATCACCGGCATCGGCGAAGGCGGCGCCGTCGACACCCTCACCCAGTGCGCCGGCTCCCTCATCAACAAGAACCCCTTCCGCATCGAAGCCATCTGGCAGGAAATGTACATCGCCTGGTTCTACCCGCCCGGCCGCGAGAAAATCCACGCCCTCGGCGCCATGGACCTCGCCCTCTGGGACATCAAGGGCAAGGCCCTCAAGCTCCCCCTCCACGAACTCCTCGGCGGCGCCGTCCGCCCCGCCAACACCAATCCCAATGAACGCCTGAGCCTCCGCGAACGCGCCCGCTCCACCATGGAAGCCGGCTACCGCGCCTTCCGCATGGGCGCCGGCGACACCCAGGCCGGCGGCGTCTTCAACACCCATGAACGCGTCCGCAAAGTCGCCGCCGACTGCCGCGAAGCCCGCGAAGGCGTCGGCAAAGACGGCGACTGGTGCATCGACTTCCACCAGCGCTTCGACTACTCCGACGCCGTCCGCGCCTGCAAGCTCATCGAAGAGTTCGAGCCCTTCTTCGTCGAAGACCCGACCCGCGACGAACACGCCGCCCAGGACCTCCCCAAGCTCCGCCAGATGACCACCGTCCCCCTCACCCACGGCGAAGAATGGGGCCAGCGCTACGACTTCCACAAACTCGTCGAAAACCACGACATCGACTACATCCGCGCCACCCTCCCCAACGTCGGCGGCATCACCGAAATGATGAAGATCGCCGCCATCTGCGAAACCCACGCCGTCGGCATCGTCCCCCATTTCACCGGCCCCGTCGCCACCGCCGCCCTCGTCGGCTGCCTCGGCACCTACCCGGGTCCCGTCATCATGGAGTACAACTACGGCGGCCGCCCCATCCCCCACCTGCCCGAGTGCCTCGACTTCAAGAACGGCAAAGCCCTCATGAACGACCGCCCCGGCCTCGGCGTCACCGCCGACCTCACCAAGTGCAAGCTGCTCGGCGAAATCACCCAGGAAGGCCGTAAAAACGTCTTCTACCGCCCCGACGGCTCGCTCACCCACTGGTAGCCTTCGTCCCGCGAAAGGGGCTCGTGTTAGCCTTGCAGTAACGAGCCCTTTTTTCGGAATGAGTAACACCCCTTCTTTGCAAAACCGCCTGGCCATGGCCGAGCGGATTCGGGAACTGGAACAGATGGTCCAGTCCGGAGCGGTGGAGACTGTGATCGCCGCCTTCACCGACCAGTACGGCCGGCTGATGGGCAAGCGCTTCGACGCCGGCTTCTTCATCGAAGCCGTCGCCCAGGGCGGCACCCACGCCTGTAACTACCTGCTCACCGTCGACATGGAGATGGACCCCACCCCCGGCTACGAGTTCGCCAACTGGGAACTCGGCTACGGCGACTTCCACCTCGTCCCCGATCTAAGCACCCTGAAGATCCTCTCCTGGCAGGAGCGCACGGCGTTCGTGCACTGCAGCGTGGCCGATGAAAAGACCCACGGCCCCGTCACCGTCGCCCCGCGCTCCATCCTCGTCAAGCAGCTCGAAAACGCCGCCGCCGCGGGCTACGAAGCGCTCGGCGCCAGCGAACTCGAATACTTCATCTACCGCGAGTCCTACAAGAAGGCGGCGAAAAAGGGCTACGCCAGCCTCGAGCCGCTCGGCTGGTACCTCGAGGATTACAACCTGCTGCAGGGCACGCGCCAGGAGTTCTTCACGCGCGAAGTGCGCCGCCATTTGAAGGCCTCCGGCTTCGCCGTCGAAAGCTCGAAGGGCGAATGGGGCCTCGGCCAGCACGAGGTCAACGTCAAGTACTCCGAAGTGCTCGCCATGGCCGACAACCACGCGCTGCTCAAGCAGTGCATGAAGGAGATCGCCGATCAGACCGGCGTCAGCGTCACCTTCATGGCCAAGCCTCATCACGGCCAGGCCGGCTCCAGCTGCCACATCCACTTGAGCCTCCGCAAGGACGGCAAGAACGCCTTCGCCGAGAACGACGACGTGTTCCGCTGGTTCCTCGGCGGCTGGATGGCCCACGCCTGCGAAATGATGGTCTTCTACGCGCCGACCATCAACTCCTACAAGCGCTTCGAGGATATGTCCTGGGCCCCCACGCGCATCGCCTGGAGCCGCGACAACCGCACCGCCGGCTTCCGCGTCGTCGGCCACGGCCCCAGCCTCCGCATCGAGTGCCGCATCCCCGGCGCCGACGCCAACCCCTACCTCGCCTTCGCCGCCTCGCTCGCCAGCGGGCTCGACGGCATTCGCAACAAGATCGAGCCGCCGCCCGTCTTCGAGGGCGACGTCTACGCCGCGCGCACCCTGCCGCGCGTGCCCTACACGCTGGAACACGCCGTCGACCTGTTCGCGGCCAGCGCCTTTGCCAGGGAACAGTTCGGAGCCGACGTCGTGGAGCACTACACCCACTTCTTCCGCACCGAACAAAAAGCTTTTGAACGCGTAGTGACGGACTGGGAACGGCGCCGTTACTTTGAGCGGATCTGAACGGAGAGACAGAATGCGATTGAAAGATAAGGTCGCCCTCATTACCGGGGCGGGAAGCGGTATCGGAAAAGAGACCGCGCTGCTGATCGAGCAGGACGAGGCGGAAGACGATCGCGTGGGCCACAACCCCGGCCCCACCGAAGAACTCGCCGCCGCCGTGAACGCAGCC
>CAYMTH010000042.1:0-11498 GCA_964393235.1 uncultured Solibacteraceae bacterium
GGCCCTGACCTATTCCACCTACCTCGGCGGAGCCGCCGGCTCATCCCTCGCGGTCGAAGCCGGCTACGGCATCGCCATCGATTCCTCCGGCCGCGCCTGGATCGCCGGCGCCACCCCGTCCCCCGATTTCCCCGGCGCCTCCTCCGGCAACCAGTCCTCCTACGGCGGTGGACCCTCGGACGCCTTCGTGTCCGTGTTCACCTCCGCCGGAGCCGTCGAGTGGTCCACCTACATCGGCGGTGCCGGCGTCGACTCCGCCAACGCCGTCTCCGTCGGCGCCGGCTTCGTGGGCGTCGCCGGCCACTCCAACTCCGCCAATCTCCCGGTCACCAGCGCGCTCCAATCCACCCGCGCCGGCGAATACGATGCCTTCTGGGCCGTCTTCCCAGCGGCATCCACTGAGCCGCTGTACGTCTCCTACTTCGGCGGCTCCGGCTCCGATAGCGCCCTCGCCGCCACCGCCTCCGGCGGCGGCCTCGTCATCGCCGGCTCCACCCTCTCCTCGAATCTTCCACTCGTCTCTCCCGTCCAGTCGGCCAATCCCGGCTCCTACGGCGGCTTCGTCTCCCGCCTGCGTTTCGGTCCCGGTCCCATCACCGTCACGCCAGCCACCGGCACCGGCCTCACCCAGACATTCACCGTCCGCGCCGCCCACGTCAATGGCGCCGCCGCGCTCCAGGACGTCTCCCTCCTCGCCAACTCCAGCTACTCCTTCTCCCTCGGCTGTTATCTCTACTACTCCCGCACCGCGAACCTCCTCTGGCTCTACCGCGACGAGACGGACACATGGCTCTCTCTCACTCCCGGCGCCGCCACAACGATTACCAACAACCGTTGCACCCTCGCCGGCACCGGTGCTTCGGCCACCTACTCCGGCAACACGGCGACCATCGTTCTCCCGATTACCTTCACACCGGCATTCTCTGGGGCAAAGCTACTCTACGGCAACGCCGGTGACACCGCCGGCCTCGGCGCCGGCTGGCCCCAGATCGGTTCCTGGACCATTGCCTCGTCCTCCACGCCCACCGTCACCTCCGTCGCGCCGGCTTCCGGCGCCGGCCTCTCCCAGTCGTTCACTTTCAACTACTCCGATGCCAACGGCGCCGCCGACATCGCCACCGCCTCCGTCCTTCTCAACTCGTCCCTCACCACCGCCAATGGCTGCTGGATCGAGTGGCGCCGTTCCACCGGCCAGTTCCATCTTTTCCGCGACTCCGATTCCGCCTGGCTCGCCCTCACCCCCGGCGCCGGCGCGTCGGTTGAGAACGCCAACTGTTACCTCTCCGGCTCCGCCGCCACGGTGACCGCCAACGGCAGCCAGCTCACCTTAACCCTCCCGCTTGTCTTCAAGACCTCCTTCGCCGGCTCCCGCACCCTCTACGCCGCGGCCGTCGACACCGGCGGCCTCAACTCCGGCTGGCAGGCCGCCGGCTCCTGGACCCCGGTCGCCCAACTCTCCCCTTCGGTCACCTCCGTTACCCCCACTTCCGGCGCCGGCGGCGCACAGACATTCACCGTCATCGGCGCCGATCCCAACACCTATCTCGACATCGCCTCCGTCGAACTGCTCTTCAACACCACCCTCTCGGTCTCCAACGGCTGCTACCTCCGCTATAGCCGCGCCGCGAACTCCATCTCCCTCTACCGCGACTCCACTTTGTCCTGGCTCTCCGTCGCCGTCGGCTCGTCATCCTCGATCTCCAACACCAACTGCACCGTCTCCGGCTCCGGCGTCACCGTCGCCGCTTCCGGCGACTCCATCGTCTTGTCCGTTCCCGTCTCCTTCCAGCCCGCATTCGCGGGTAACCGCAACATCTACGCCGGCCTCGCCGACGCCGGCGGACTCACCTCCGGCTGGACCGCCACCGGAGCCTGGAATGTCACTTCAATCGCCCGCCCTACTCTTGTGTCTCTCACGCCCTCCTCAACAAATACAGCGAGTCAGACATTCTCCATTGTGTTTGCAGATCCCAATGGCTATACCGACATCACAAGTGCGTATATGCTAGTCGGGGCGGCACTTAACGGTTCTTATGGCTGCTACATTGCCTACAATCGCACCGCCAATACATTTAACTTATATCGCGATAGTGACGCCACTTGGCTTTCGGTCACACCTGGGGCTTCCGGCTCTGTTTCGAACGCGAACTGTTTGGTGGCGGGCACGTCTCTGAGTGCATCTGGATCCGGAACTAATCTCACTATCGGAATTACGATCACCGTAGAGCCATCGTTTGCCGGAACGAAGAACATCTATCTCGCGGCACTTGACTCAACAGGCCAATCCACTGAGTGGGTTACAGCAGGAACATGGGCCACTCCAGGCAGCGCCGCACCGCCGCAGTTTGTGGGCGTTTCACCCAATAGTGGGTCGGGCGTGACACAGTCGTTCACGTTTCAGTTCAGTGACGCCAATGGCTTTAACGATATCTCTGGCGTCGTTATCATTATCAATGACACGCTGAATGGAACGAACGGTTGCTATATCTCATTCAGTGCAGCTAACATGACGGCCTACCTTCGCCGGGACTCCGACCAAAGCTGGCAGCCGCTCGCCGTAGGAACCACCGGCACTGTAGCGAATCCGAACTGCAGCCTCTCCGGAGCAGGGCTTTCGGCCACAGGTTCAGGAACGGCATTCTCGCTCGTGCTTCCACTGACGTTCACGGCCGCATTCTCTGGCACGCGTAACATCTACGTCCAGGTTGCTGACAAGACCGGGCGGAATTCAGGTTGGATTACCGGTGGTTCGTGGACGCCTCTCGGCGCTCCCGCGGCTCCAACGATCAAGTCGTTTACCCCAAATGCCGGAGCAGGCGCCACACAAGTGTTCTCTGCCGTACTCGCAGACCAAAACGGTCAAGCGGATGTCGCTGGACTGACCTTGATCGTGAACTCAAGCTTGAACGGCTCCGGAGGATGCTACCTCTCGTTCAATCGGCGAACCAATCTGTTCTACCTGTTCCGTGATTCCGATGGTTCTTGGTTGCCGATTGCTCCTGGTTCCGGAGGAACGGTCTCGAATTCCAATTGCACGCTGAACGGTACCGGCCTTTCCACCTCTGGAGCTGGTAACGACTTTTCCATAGCGTTGCCGTTAACGTTCGCGGCCGGCTTTGCCGGCTCGAAATCCATCTACGCATCCGCATCGGATATGGCCGGCCTTTCGACCGGATGGGTTAAGGTCGCCGACTGGAGTACGAGCGGAGCATCCGTCGCGCCAGTAGTCGTTTCGGTGACGCCAAGCTCCGGTAGTGGGACTTCACAGTTATTTACGTTTCAATTCTCCGATGGGAATGGGGCTGGCGATATCGCCGGCAGCACCATCATCATCAATGGTTCCCTCAACGGCAATAATGGTTGTTACATGGCCTGGAACCGGGCACTGGCATTGGTATACCTCTACAGAGATGAAGATTCATCATGGCTCCAGATTGCACCGGGAGCGCAGGGAGAAATCTCAAATCGCAACTGTACTGTCTCCGGGGCCTCGATATCTGTAACAGCGTCTGGCAGCACGGCTACCCTTGCGATTCCGCTGAGCTTCAAGGCACCGTTCGTAGGAGTACAATCGATCTACGCGTCCGTAAACGATATCGGCGGTCTGTCGAGTGGATGGCAACTTGCTGGCACCTGGAATACCGCCCAAGCCGGTTCGCCGCCGGCAGTTCAATCTATTTACCCAGCCTCTGGGGCCGGGAATTCCGCGAGATTCACGCTAACGGTTTCGGATCAGGACGGCGGGGCGGATATTGCAGGCGTGGTTCTCATTGTGAATACAACGCTGAACGGCTCGAATGGATGCTATGTGACATTCAATAAGGCTGCTAACTCTTTTTACTTGTTCCGCGACTCAGACAACTCTTGGCTGCCGATCACTCCCGGATCTACTGGATCTGTGGAAAATCCGAGATGCCTGATCAGCGGTGCTGAGCTCGCGACTGCAGTTTCAGGTTCAAATCTGACCCTCACCGTACCTATTACTTTCAAGTCCCTGTTTCTTGGGACACGGAACATCTATGCGACCGCCTCCGACTCAACCGGGCGAAGCGCAAGTTGGGCTACTGTCGGCGTTTGGTCGGTTCAATAGCAACGATTTCAAATTCGGATGCGCGCAACATGTGATTCCTGGGGTCGCTCGGTATCTTTGCGATCTGCTCGGCCGGGAACGCCACCTCTACGCGCAGATTCGTTGTTCCCAATCGACGCTTCACCCCAACAGCCACCTTCTTCGGTTCGCTCAGTTCCACCTTCTCTTCTGTTTTCGCGTCCAGATCCAGAATCCGAATCGTTCTGCGACGGTCCGGATTTGCGGGTCCAGCCTCGGCGGAAAATCGCAACTCGTAGCGCGCATCGCCTTGCTGCCCTTCAGGCCAAACGATCTTCAGGTCCATGAATTTTCCAACCCAATACCATGAAGATCCGTTCGGCCCCCGGTCTTCCCCCTGCGGATTGTCTGGAAAGATGACCGGTGTGGCCGCGCTACCTTGGTGCGCCTGCTTATCCCTCCGCTCCACTTCGATTTGAGAAATTCGCACTAGATGTTTGCGCGGGTCGCCGGGGATGGGCGTTACCACTTCCTTCGGCGAAACCGTCTCAATCACGAAGTTGTTCACTCCTCGCCGCAACAGCACCGGTACGGATAGCCGCGCCTGGCCCTGTAATTTCAATTCATGCGGGGTGCCCGTCGTGACGTCGGTAAGCCGCAGCACCCGTTCGGGCGCCGGATTCGCCGGCCCGGCCTCCCCCGTAAGCGAGAGGATTCCAACTGCCTGATCCGGTCCCGACATCGTAAATACCGTGACCCTCATGGAGTCGCCCAACCAGTACCACTTCGCCTTACCTAAGCCGTCCTCGCCTTGTGGGTTGTGAACCTCCACGACGGGCTTGGCGTTCGCGACCGTTTCATCCAGGTAACGGTCAGCAAACAGAAACGTCCCGTTGTCGAGTTGAGCGGGAATCCGCGCGATCGGCAGGGAGCCCGGCGGAATCGGGATGTCCGCTACCGACGAGCCTGCAATGAAGACCCGGGACTTTCGTCCTTCGTACGCATACCAGCCTGCTGCCAGCCCCGAAGCTCTAATCACATATGTGCGACTCGGATTCGCGGCAACATATCGCAGGGCGTCGCGATATCCTTGGTCGTGGACGATCGAAAGAGGCCCAGGGTCTTGCAGAAGCCGCATCTGCTGGCTCACCGTCCCGGTCAACCCGATCATCGGCAACAGGAACGCCGCGAACGCCGGAAGCATCTTCTTCACGATCGGACTGCCTCCCACTCTGTTTGTCGCAACCCAGATGCCTCGGAATGCGAGCACTGCGCCGACAAACGCGAACGAGTCGCAAATCTTCTGGAAGGGATACCGTGCCAGTTCGGTCCTCAACGCCAGCAGCAGCAAAAACAGCCCTGGCGTACCGACGATCACCCACAAGCGAACTCGAGTCCGCAATGACCGCGAGTATAGGCCGCACGCGCCAAGAATGAGGATAATCACGCCGATTGCAATAGTTGCGTTACGCGCATATTCCGCCGGCAAGGGCAAGCCGACAAGCGTCGATGCCCAGCCAAACAGGGTGCCCCCGTTCGGGGCGAGTGCCTCCAAAACGTCGACGCGCGAAGATGCAATCGCGTACTGCCCCTTCGCAAACGCAAACGCACGCATGATGTATCCAGGCACAAGCACAATCCCGCCCAACAGGACTGGGGCGAGCGTCAGCAGCCTCTCGCGGAAACAGCTCATGCCATCCGCTAAAGACAAAAGTCCAAGGAGTGCGACCGCGATCACGAAGTATTCCGTGTAGCAGATGAGAAGATACGAGCACAAAATCGCCCCTGTAACTTTCTGGAATCGGCCGCCGGCGGCCTGCTGGCGCGCCCACAACAGAAGCATCGGGAAGCAGAACAGGACAGACACCTGCGACAGAAACCCGTCCAATTGAATGTGCGTCGTCGCAGGAGCTACGCCCACCCAGAACGCTGCTGCTATTGCCGGAACCCGGCGAAGGGACAAGAGTCGTCCAAGTACGAAAACAGCAAGGGCCAATAGCGCGACCAGAAACGCGCACAGCGCGGCGTATGCGTCCTTTGTCGACACCATCGTTAACGAAGCGGCATAGGCCATTGCCACAGACTGTCCGATGCGGAAACTCTTATGCTGTGTCGTCGGCAGCATCCACGGTTGCGACATCATCTGATCGGCAGGTGTCGAAAACTTTTCGGTTCTTAGGAATTCCGCCATGGATGTGTAATTCAGATGATCAATATGCGCGTTCGCGTAATAATCGCCCAGCGGGGTCAATAATGCCGGACCGCTTTGAATGACAAAGATGGCAATCGACAGGGCCAATCCGTACTTGGCGTCCTTCGGCCAACGCTCGATGCGGCGCCATCCGCCGTTCCAGATAATACGCACGACCCCAACAATGCCGACGGTCGCCGGTACATAGTAGCCGAGCGTAATCGGGACATCGAGGTAGACGAGGTTCTGGAGCAGGATGATCTGTGCGGCAAAAGCCGCGCCGAACTGAACAACACCGGTCGAAAATCGCCAGCGATTTACCGGGGCTGCCTGGTTCAGCCAGTATGCCCATCCCAGCGAAATAAGGCTTAACAGAAGACCCTGAAGGAGGATGACCCACATAAGAGAGGCGCGTGCCGCCCATCAGCCCGCGTAGCCCCCCATCTTAACATCGGTGGGAAAAGTGGAACGGCTTCTCTCAGCCCTCGACGGCCTTCAGCGTGAACCCGCTCGCCAACGCGTCGTTCCGGAACATTTTCACCGTATCCAGCGAATATTCCTCCAAATCTTTCCCGATCAGATGCAATTTATTGAGAATATCGGTCGTCACCGTAATGATGTGGCACCCGATCTCCCCCGCCTGCACGATGTTCAGCAGCTCCCGCGGGCTCGCCCAGATCAGCTCCAGTTGCGGATACGGCCGCATGATCTCCAGCGCCTCCCGCATTACCGGCAACGGGTCCACGCCCGTGTCCGCGATCCGTCCCGCGAACACGCTGATGTTCGCCGCCGGCCCCCCCGCCAGCGCATCGGTGATCTCCCGCACCTGCCCAAGCGTCATCAGCGCCGTCACGTTCTGCTTCACGCCCCGCCCCGCCAGCCGCCGCGCCAGCCCCGCGCTCGATTCCCCGCGCGTATTCGTCACCGGAATCTTGACGTAAACGTTCTCGCCCCACGCCGCCATCCGCACCGCCTGCCGTTCCATCTCGTCGAACTCGTCGGCGAACACCTCGAACGAAATCGGCCGGTCCGGAATCGCCGCCAGGATATCCCGCGCGAACGCCTCGTAGTCGGCGATCCCCGCCTTCCGCATCAGCGTCGGATTCGTGGTGAACCCCTGGATCTTCGGGTTCTGGTACATCTGCAGCATCGAAGCCTTCTCGGCCCCGTCGGCGAAAATTTTCACGCTCACGTCCGTGTCTCCTGGTCTAGAATCCAATCGACAGCTTCGCGGAAATTCTTCACCCTTACCGCCGCCGGATTCGTCGGCCCCCGTTCCGCATACCCGTAATCGATCCACACTCCCGCCACCCCCGCCGCCGCCGCCGCGTCGATATCGCGCCACCGGTCCCCGATCATGTAACACGCCGCCAGCTCCAGCCCCCACTCCGCCGCCCCCCGCGTCAACAGCCCCGGCTTCGGCTTCCGGCAGTCGCACCCGTCCCCGGAATCGTGCGCGCAAATCAAAAACGCGTCCAGCGGCAGCGCCGCCCGCAGCACGTCGTTGATCGCCTCCACCTGCTCCATCGTCTGCGTCCCCCGCGCCACGTCCGGCTGGTTCGTCGCCACCAGCAGCAGGAACCCACGCTCTTTCAACCGCGCCAGTCCCTCTGCCGCCCCCTCCCCCAACCGCACTTCCCCCGCCGACCCCGGCGGATACGGCTTCCCGTCCCGCACCTCGGCCTCGTTCAACACCCCGTCGCGGTCCAGAAAGACCGCCCGCTTCACCGCACCGACTCCCACTTCGTCTCCACCGCCTTCAACCGCGGATGCGACACCAGCAAATGCCACACCACCGCCTGAAACGCCTCCGCATGCGGCGTCGTGTGCGTCACGTTCACCGTCGGCACGATCACGCACGCGTCCGCCACCGTCGCCGTATACCCCCCGTCCCGCCCGACGATTCCGATCACCTTCGCCCCCACCGTCTTCGCATGCGCCACCGCCTTCACCAGATTCGGGCTGACGTTCTTCTCCAGATTCCCGCCCCCCACCGACAGCACGAAAACGCAGTCCCCCGCCCGCAGCCGGCTCACCTGCAGCCAGTTGCCCAATACGCCCCCCCACCCCCCCTCCGTCCTCCCCCCCGTCAACCCCGCAACGTTGTCCGGCGGCCCCTACGCCCCGATCCCCACGATCTTCCGGAAATCGTTCACCGCGTGCGAAGCGTTCGCCGCCGAGCCTCCCACCCCCAGCAGAAACAGCCGCCCGCCCCCCGCGCGCGTCGCCTCCAGGATCTCAACCATCCCCTCGATCGCCCCCTGGTCCAGCTTCCGCAGGATCTCGATCGACTCTTCAATGTACTGTCCCGTAAACGTCATCACAGTCCTCGCTCGGCAAAAAATCGGGCCGTATCTTCAATCCCCGCCACCGTCCCCACCTCGTAAAACCGCTCCCCCACCTCGTACGCCGCCAGCTCCCCCCGCCGCAGCGCGTCCTGATACAACCCCGCCAGGTCCGCCGCTTCCCCCTCGGCCAGCCCCGCGAACAGCGACGCCCGGAACACGCCCAGCCCGTAGTCGATATGCCGCATCGCCGCCGTCCGGTTCTTCTTGTCGTACACCCGGATCTCCCCGCCGGCGAACTCCACGTTGCTCGTATCGAACAACCCCTCGTTCCGGTAAACGGTCATCAACGCCGCCTTCCCGCTAGCCAGAAACGTCCGCTCCACATCGCCGAACGGCACCGTCAGATAACTGTCCCCGTACAGCGTGAAAAAGGCGTCCCCCAACTGCCCCAGCGCCTTCCGGATCGCCCCCGCCGTCCCCAGATACGTCGGGCCGTCATACGAGTAGCTGACCTCGATCCCGTACCGCCCGCCGTCGCCCAGAAACTCCTCGATCATCTCGCCGCGATACGCCACGCTCAGCACCACCCGCCGCCCGCCGTCCGCCGCCAGCACCCGCATCTGGAAGGCCAGAACCGCCCTCCCGGTCACTTCCACCACCGCCTTCGGAATCTTCTCCGTGATCGGCCGCAGCCGCGTCGCCAGCCCTCCGGCCAGTATGATCACCGGCAGCATCGCCCTAGCTGCGCGCCACCACGGCGCTCCCCCCGAAATCGAATCGCACCCGCACCTCGTGCAAACCCATCTCCTTCATCGCCCGCCGCAGCTTCACCTTGTCTTCGGCATAAAACATCAGGAATCCGCCCCCGCCCGCGCCGATCAGCTTCCCGCCGATCGCCCCGTTCGCCCGTCCGGTCTCGTACCATTCGTCGATCCGCGGATTGCTCATCCCCGCCGAGCGCTTCTTTTTGTGTTCCCAGTGCACGTGCATGATCTCGCCGAACCGCCGCACGTCGCCGCTCTCGAACGCCTTCCGGCTCTCCACCCCCAGGTCTTTGATGAAGTGGAGGTTCTGCGCCATCCCCGTGTCTTTCTGCTTGCTCTTCGTGTCCTGCTCGGCCAGAATCGCCGACGCCGACCGCGTGTACCCGGTAAATAACAGGACCAGATTGTCCTCCAGGTTGTACAAGGTTTCCGCCGACGCCGCCAGCGGCTCCACCCGCACCGTCCCGTCTTTTTCGAAGTAGAAACACTGCACCCCGCCATACGCCGCGATGTACTGGTCCTGCTTCCCGATCGGCTCGCCCAGCCGGTCGATCTCGATGTGGCACGCCTGCTCGGCCAGCTCCTGCCGCCCGACCACGGTCGAATTCATCGTGTGCAGCGCCGTCAACAGCGCCGTCGTGAAACTCCCCGACGACCCCAGCCCCGTCCCCGCCGGAATGTCGGACATGCTCGTCATCTCGAGGTAGGTCGTGTCCTCGCCCAGCACCATCCGCAGCGCCTCGCGCACGATCGGATGCTTCAAATCCGCCACCCGGTCGGCCGTTTCCATCTTGGAATACTTCACGATCAGTTCCGGCTGAAACGTCCGGTGCAGCGTGATGTAGACGTACTTGTTGATCGCCGCCGAGATCACGAAACCGCCGTGCTCCAGGTAGTACGAAGGAAGGTCGGTGCCGCCTCCCCCCAGCGAAATGCGCAGCGGACTCCGCGTGATGATCACCGCCCGCACCTCGCGTAAACTTCTTCCACCACGCGCAGCGCCGCCTGCGCGTCCGCCACGCCCGGCGCCGGCTCCCGGTCCAGCCGGATATCGTCGAGCAGCGCGCCGAACTCCATCTCCCAGCTCTTGTCCACCAGCTGCGGATACTCCCAGATCGTGGTTTCCGGCGGCCCCATCTCGGGCAGCATCTTGTAATACGCGATCCGCTCCACCCCGTAGCTCCCGCCCAGCCCGCTGATGTCCAGCTTCCCGTCCCGGCCGTAAATCTCCAGCGAGAACAGGTTCTTCCATTCCGTCCACGTCGCGTGCAGCTGCGCCGTCTGGTTCCCCGCCGTCGTCAGCAGGAAGAACGCGTTGTCCTCCACCGGCATGTCCCAGAAATAGGTGGCCACGTGCCCTTGCACGCCCGGAAAATCCCCCAGGAACCAGCGCGCCAGGTCGATCAGGTGCATCCCCTGGTCGATCGCCTCGCCCCCGCCCGAGATCTCCTCCACGGCGCGCCATTCTTTGTCGTAGCCCGGCCGGCCTCCGTGCCCGTACCGGCCCCGGACGAATAACAGCGGTCCCATAACCTCCGAATCGACAATCTCGCGGGCTTTCTGTAGAGCCGGATGAAAACGGTGGTTAAATCCTACCCGGACCTTGGCTCCCGTCCGCGCCGCCGCCTCGGCCACCGCGTCCAACTCCGCCGCCCGCCGCGCCCCCGGCTTCTCCACCAGCACGTGCTTGCCCGCCGCCGCGGCCGCCGCCGCAATCGGCGCCAGCTCTTTATGGACCGTCGCCACCACCACGATGTCGATGTCCGGCGCTGTCACCGCCACCTGCCAGTCGTCCGTCCAACGCGCCCCCGAATGCGCCGCCGCCAGCCGCTCGGCGGCCTCCTGTCTTACGTCACAGCACAACGCGAGCTTCGCCCCCGCCAGCGCTTTCGCCCGCTTCTGCCCGATCAAACCGCATCCGATGATTGCTACCCGCACCGTCGTCCTAAAGTCCTTCCCCGAAACTTCCGAAATTACGAAAAGAACCTTTCAATTGTATGCTGAATGAATTGGAAGCGAACGGGCGGACCCATTTAATGCCAGATATCTCGCTAATCTTACCTGCGTATAACGAGTCGAAGACTATCGTTAACACCGTCCGGGAAGCCCATGCCTATTTCGTTTCCCGAGGCCTGTCCTCCCAGATCATCGTGGCCGCCGACGGCAACGACGGCACCCGCGAAAAAGCCCGCGAACTTGCCGCCGAA
>CAYMTH010000042.1:11508-15360 GCA_964393235.1 uncultured Solibacteraceae bacterium
TTGAATTTGGCCAAGATGCAACAGGCGATCCAAATGCGGTGCGCCGAGCAAAATGAAAAGCAAGCTCGGCAGAAAAGTGACCCATGTGGTCATGGCCGCACCCAGTGTTGCCATGAACAGCGGCGGCAACGGCGCCGGATGGTTCCATCCCGCGAAAAAGCCCGCGAACTCGCCGCCGAAATCCCCGGAATTATCGTCCTCGGTTCCGAACAGCGCTCCGGCAAAGGCCGCGGCATCCGCCTCGGCGTCGAACAGGCCACCGGCGACATCATCGGCTTCGCCGACGCCGATAACAAGGTGCCCATCGAAGAGTTCGACAAGTTCCTGCCCCTCCTCCGCGACAAAGCCGACTTTGTCATTGGCACCCGCGCCCGCGGCGAATCGAAAATCGAAAAGCCCCAGCCCCTCTACCGCCGCCTCGGCGGCCGCGGCTTCTACTACGTGATGCAGTTCCTGATCGGCCTGCCCGGCGTCCGCGATACCCAGTGCGGCTTCAAGTTCTTCCGCCACGCCCTCGCCAAGGCCGTCTTCGCCCACTCCACCGTCGACGGCTATATGTACGACGTCGAAATCATCGCCCTCGCCCTCCGCATGGGCGCCCGCCTCGAACAGGTCCCCATCCGCTGGCGCGACGACGCCGACTCCCGCCTCGACCTCGTCTCCGGCAACATCCGCAACATGCGCGACATCCTCCGCATCCGTCGCCGCATGGCTTCCCTCAAGCCCGGCGACTTGCCCGACTTTTCCGCCCACAACCTGCTCAACCTATGCGCGTACTCATCACCGGCGTCGCCGGATTCATCGGTTCCTCCCTCGCCGACCGCCTTCTCCAAAACGGCCATTCCGTCGTCGGCGTCGATAACTTCTCAACCGGTCAGCCGGAATTTCTAGCCGGCGCCTCCGCCAACCCCAACTTCACCCTCCTCAAGCAGGACCTCCTCGACCTCGATCCCCTCGTCGACGCCACCGCCGGCGTCGACCTCGTCGTTCACTTCGCCGCCAACGCCGACGTCCGCTTCGGCCCCGACCACCCCCGCCGCGATCTCGAACAGAACGTCATCGCCACCTGGAACGTCCTCGAAGCCATGCGCCGCAACGGCGTCAAGCGGATTGCTTTCTCTTCCACGGGTTCCGTCTACGGCGAAGCCCCCGTCATCCCCACCCCCGAAGACGCGCCCTTCCCCATTCAGACCTCCCTCTACGGCGCCTCGAAGATCTCCGCCGAAGGAATGATCTCCGCCTACTGCGAAAGCTTCGGCATGGAAGGCTTCATCTTCCGCTTCGTGTCGATCCTCGGCGAACGCTACACCCACGGCCACGTCCTCGATTTCTACAAGTCCCTCCGCGCCGATCCATCCCGGCTGCGTGTTCTCGGGAACGGAACCCAGCGCAAAAGCTATCTCTACATTCAGGACTGCATCGACGCGATCCTCACCGCCCTCGACAAGGCCAAGGACAAGGTGAACATCTTCAACCTCGGCACCAACGAGTACTGCCAGGTCAACGACTCCATCGGCTGGATCACCGCCCACCTCGGTGTCTCCCCCGTTCTCGATTACACCGGTGGCGACCGCGGCTGGATCGGTGACAATCCGTTCATCTTCCTCGAGACGAAAAAGATCCGCGCCCTCGGCTGGGAGCCGAAGCTAACGATCCGGCAAGCCGTGATTCAAACGCTCGTTTATCTCCAGGACAACAACTGGGTACTCGAGAGACGCTGAAAAGTACGCTATTCCCACCCTTTTCCGCGCTCTTTTGGCACGATTCTGCGCAGGGTGTACACGTCCGTCCGGGCCAGTTCTTCCTTGAACTCGGCCAGCCGTTCCCACGGATCCCACTGCGCGCTCAGCAGCCGCCCCGTCACCCCGTCGCCCTCCTCGGAAGCGAGATAAACGCACAGCCGGGCCGCCAGTTCCGGCGGTGTCCCCCCTGTTTTCTGTAACTTAACGGCCGCCGCCCACTCCGCCTGGCCCGCCGCCTCCGGCCCCGCCGCGATGATGTCGTCCATCAGCCGCGTATTCATCGCGCCCGGCGCGATCGCGTTCACGTCGATCCCGTCCGCGGCAACCTCTTCCGCTAAAGTCTCTGCAATCCGTACGTTAGCGGCCTTAGCCGCCGCGTATGCCGAGAAGAACGGGCGCCCTTTCGTCGCCCCGCCCCCCGATAACATCAGGATTTTTCCCCGCTTCGATTTCCGTAGTAGCGGCAGAAACACCCGGCACGCGTACGCCGTCCCGAGCAGGTTCACCTGGATCGCGTGTACCCAGCCCGCCCAGTCCGCCGTCTCGAGCGGTCCCTTCGGCCCGTGCACCCCCGCATTACAGACCAGAATATCAACAGAATCAAAGAGTTGCGCGGCCCGCGCGGCCAGCGCGTCGAGGTCCTGTTCGCGCGCGACATCGCACGGCATCGCGAACACCCGCCCCGGGTGCGCCCGCTCGAGCGCCGCGCGGGCCTCTTCGAGGCCCGCGCTCCCCCGAGCGCAAATCAGCACGCTAGCTCCTTCATTCAAAAGGGTTTCCGCGATCACGCGGCCCAGCCCCTGACTGGCGCCGGTGACCACGGCGCGCTTCCCTTCAAGCTTCAAACGGTTCTCCCTATCGCAAAATACCGCGTCCCCGGCCGCCCCGCCAGCCGGCCTTCGAGATGCCGGCCCGGGTCGAAAACGAGCTTCGGCGCGCTATCTGCTTCAATTTCAACGAATTCCGGCCAGCCAGTGAGCACGATCAGCGCCTCGGCCCCCGCGAGCGCCGCCCCGGCCGACGGCGCCAGGTGCGCCATGCCCGCCAGCGCCGGCGGCAGCTCCCGGATCTGCGGATCGTACGCCTGGACCCGCGCCCCTTCCCCGTAAAGCCATTCGATCGCGGCCGGCGCGTGCGATTCGGCGAGCCCCGGCGCCCCGGGTTTATAAGCCAGTCCGAGCAGCGCGACGGTGCGCCCGGCAAGCGACGGGATGACCTCGGCGACCCGGCGCCGGAGCCAGTTTTTCTGGTGTTCGTGCGCGCCGTGCACCGCCGTCAGCAGGGGCAGGGCGACGGCGCCGTCGGTGTGCAGCGAAAGCAGGCCGGCGACGTCGCGGGCGAGCCGGCCGTCGGCGAAGGCGGGGCCGGGGCGCACGTAGGCGGCGGGGCCGATGCGCGGGTCCGACCGCAGGCCGCGCTCGACCTCCGCGGGGTCCGCGCCGGCATGTTCGCAGAGCGAAGCGACTTCGTTGGCGAAGCAGATCGAGAGCGCCAGGAAGGCGTGGACGGCGTGCCGGGTCATTTCAGCGGATTCGACGGACATCCACTCGATGCGGGGGGCGATCGGGGCGAAGCAGGCTTCGAGGAGGGCGCGGGAGGTATCGTCGCGAACGCCGGCGACGACCGGGGCGCCGGGGCGGGAGGCGGGCGGGACGCAGGCGACGCGGACGCGGCCTTCAGTCTCGCGCTCGATGCGGGCGATGGCCCCGATGGGAAGGGGGGAGGCGACGGCGAGCAGCGCGCCGTCGGACATGGCGGCGGCGAGGTCGAGCGCCTGGGCGAGGAGATCGCCGGGCGGTTCGGCGGCAAACCAGGCGATCTGGGCGGCGGCGGGATCGTCGATGACGTGGTGGCCGGCGGCGGCGAGGCCGGCCGCGGTGGCGGCGGCCGGCGGCCCGTTCCCGGTAACAGAGATGTTCACGGTGGTCTCTCCCAACCTCAGGATACTCCCGGAACTCGTGGGAACAAACCGCGATGACGCGGGGTCTGATGGCAGTGAGGAGGCGAGCATGTTTGAACAATCGGTACTGGACGGGGAGCGGATGCGCCGCAGCGGATGGTCGTGGATGGGCCTGGTGGTGCAGGCGGCGGTGGTGGCGGGAGTGTTCGT
>CAYMTH010000043.1:0-7498 GCA_964393235.1 uncultured Solibacteraceae bacterium
CGAGGCGCCAGAGGCCTTCCCCGCCCTGCGGGAGGTCGGCGGAGATGGTCCAATCCTGGAGGAACTTGGCGCGGTAGTGGAAGATGCGGCCGAGGCGGCCTTCGTCGATCAACTGCTTGGCCATGGTGACGGCGGGCACGCGGCGGTAGTTGTACCACACCATGTTGGGCACGCCGGCCTTTTCGACGGCGTCGACGATGGCTTCCGATTCGGCGGCGTTGCGGCCGAGCGGCTTTTCGCACATGACCATTTTGCCGGCCTTGGCGGCGGCGATGGCGATGTCGTGATGCGTGTCGTTGGGGCTGGCGATATCGATGAGGTCGATTTCGGGATTCTCGACGACGCTGCGCCAGTCGGTGGCGACGTTCGAGTAGCCCCACTTGGCGGCGAAGGCGCCGGCGCGTTCCGCGTTGCGGGCGCAGACGGTGTGGAGCACCGGTTCAAAGGGAACGTCGAAGAAGTTAGTCACCTTGCGGAACGCGTTGGAATGGGTGCGTCCCATGAACCCGTAGCCGATGAGGCCGATATTGAGTTTCTTCATATGCGTTAGTTCCAGCCGTGGGCGTCGCGGACCGAGATCATGGCCTGGAGGACTTCGTTCCAGGTCTGCTGGTTGAGCATCACATCATTGGAGAACATGCAGCCGTCCCAGCAGATGTGCTGGACGGCGCGGGTGACGTTGCCGGCGTCGTCGCGGAGCCAGGCGCCGGAGTCGCGGACGATGTCGAGCTTGCCGTTGGGATCGAAGGGCTGGCAGTGGCGGCCGGTCTTGTCGTGGGAGCCGGAGCCTTTAACGGTGCCGTCGTTCTGGGCGACGTGGAAGTCGATCATCCACGGGCGCAGGGCGCGGGCCATGGTCTTGTAGGCTTCGGCGAGGGTGGCCTGGTCCGACCAGTCGAAGTTCTCGGGCAGGATGCGGTCTTCGGGGGCGTTGTAGCCCATCGTGAAGAGCATGGTGTGGGCCATGTCGGCCTGGAAGCCGAGGGTTTCCGGGCGGCCGACCATTTCGAGGAGCTTCACGTTCTGGCGCCAGGAGTGCATGCCGGCCCAGCAGATTTCGCCTTCGGCGGCGAGGCGTTCGCCGTACTCTTCGGCGATGTTGCAGGCCTTGGTGAAGGTGTCGGCGATGCGGCGGGTGCCGGCGTCGGGGTTGGCGAGCCAGTCGTGGGGGCCGGTGGCGGAGTCGATGCGGACGACGCCGTACTGGCGGATGCCGAGGTCGCGGAGCTTCTTGCCGATGCGGCAGGCTTTGCGGACCTGGGTGAGGAACTTGGCCTGTTCGTCGTCATCGCCCATGGCGGAGCCGCCGCCGGTGGGGCCCCAGACGGGGGCGACGAGGGAGCCGACGCGGAGGCCGCGGCCGCCGATGTTATCGGCGAGGGCTTTCAGGTCGTCGTCGGAGGAGTCGATGTCGGTGTGGGGCAGCGACAGGAAGAGGTCGACGCCGTCGAACTTGACGCCGTTGACGGAGGCGCCGACGGTGAGGTCGAGCATGGTGTCGAGGGAAATCGGCGGCTCAGAGTCGGGACCTTTGCCGACGAGGCCGGGCCACATGGCGTTGTGGAGATAGGGGTACTTGTGATTCGAGCTCATTTTTCCTCAGCAAGGCAGCAGACAGCCGGCCTCAGCAAGACAGCATACAACAGGTTATTGTTCGAAGAACGACAGGATGGCCCGGCGGGCGTGGGCGATGTCGGCTTCGGTGTGGGCGGTGGACAGGAAGGCCGCTTCGAACTGCGAGGGGGGGAAGTAGACGCCGTTTTCGAGCAGGTGGTGGAAGAACTTGCCGAAGCGGGCGGTGTCGGAGGTTTTGGCGGTTTCGTAGTCGGTGACGGGGGTTTGGGTGAAGAAGAGGGTGAACATGGACCCGACGCGGTTGACGGTCAGTTCGCTGGGCAGGCCTTCGACGAGGGCCGCGGCGGTCTGTTCGAGTTGCGCGTAGAGGCCGTGGTTGTTGCGGATGTGGCGCAGCATGGCGAGGCCGGCGGAGACGGCGAGGGGGTTGCCGGAGAGGGTGCCGGCCTGGTAGACGTTGCCGACCGGGGCGACCTTGCGCATGATCTCTTTTCGGCCGCCGTAGGCGCCGATGGGGAGGCCGCCGCCGATGACCTTGCCGAAGGTGGAAAGGTCCGGCGTGATGCCGAACAGCTGCTGGGCGCCGCCGCGGGCGACGCGGAAGCCGGTCATGACTTCGTCGAAGATGAGGAGCGCGCCGTGGTTGCGGGTGAGGTGGACGAGCGCGTCGAGGAAGGCCTGCGTGGGGATGACGCAGCCCATGTTGCCGACGACGGGTTCGAGGATGACGGCGGCGATGTGGTCGCCGTGGGCCTGGAAGGCCTGTTCGAGGGCTTCGACGGAGTTATAGGGGAGGGCGAGGGTGGTATCGGCGAAGGCCTTGGGGACGCCGGCGGTATCGGCGATGCCGAGGGTGGCCATGCCGGAGCCGGCCTTGACGAGGAGGGAGTCGACGTGGCCGTGGTAGCAGCCTTCGAACTTGATGGTGAGTTCGCGGCCGGTGAAGCCGCGGGCGACGCGGAGGGCGGACATGGTGGCCTCGGTGCCGGAGTTGACGAGGCGGATCATTTCCATGGAGGGGACGGCGTCGCGGATCTCTTCGGCGAGTTCGATTTCGCGTTCGGTGGGCGCGCCGAAGCTGGTGCCGATGGTGAGAGCGTCCTCGATGGCGGCGAGGATTTCGGGGTGGCGATGGCCGATGAGCATGGGGCCCCAGGAGCCGATGAAATCGATGTATTCGTTGCCATCGACGTCGGTGAGGCGGGCGCCGTTGGCGCGGGCCATGAACCGGGGCGTGCCGCCGACGGAGCGGAAGGCGCGGACGGGGCTGTTGACGCCGCCGGGAACGAGTTCCTGGCCGCGGGCGAGGAGGGCTTCAGAGCGTGCAGTGTTCATTCGATACCTTCTGTGACGATTCGGCGGAGGAAGAGATTGACGCCGATTTCGGAGAGTGTGAGGTGGAGCGAGTCCTTGATGCGTAAGCGGAGATGGTGATAGGGCAGCGTGCCGGCGAAGAGTTCCTGCATGATGGCGGCGAGGCGGGGGCTGCGGCGGAGGAACTGCAGGAGGCGGGTGGTGTTGGCGCCGAAGAGGTAGCGGCCGTGGAAGAAGCGGGGGGCGAGGGTGGAGGCGTAGGCGAGGTCGTCGGCGAATTCGGCGCGGACGGCGGCGGCGTAGCGGTCGGGGTTGCCCTCGGCGACGAAGCGGCCGGCGAGTTCGCCGGAGCGCATGGCGTAGTAGATGCCCTCGCCGGTGACGGGATCGACGAGGCCGGCGGCGTCGCCGGCGGCGAGCCAACCGTCGCCCGCCATGTTGTTCGCGGGCCAGGCGGCGGCCGAGAGCGAGGGGAGCATGTGGGCGTAGAAGGTGGCGCCGGAGCGGGAGATGCGGCGGCGGTCGAGGTAGGCTTCGAGGCGGGCGCGCATTTCCGAGGCGGGGAGGCCTTTGCCGCAGATGCCGGCCGAGAGGTGGTCGCGGCGGGGGAAGATCCAGATATAGCCTTCGAAATCGGGGAAGAACTCGATGTCGACGTGTTGCTGGGCGCGGGGGATGAAGTAGCCGAGCGCGGTCATGGAATCGGCGGCGGTATAGCGGGTGCCGGCGTCGCGGAGGGGGTTGCGGGCGCCGGTGGCGACGATGAGGAACTGCGCGCGTTCGGGGCCTTGCGCGGTATGGATGCGCCAGCCGCCGGACTCGCGTTCGATACCGGTGACGCGGGCCTGGCGGAGGGTGGCGCCAGCCTGTTGCGCGCGGTCGAGCAGGAGTTGATTGAGCTCGCGGCGGGAGAAGATGAGCATGGGTTGCGCGAGCGTCAGGCGGACGGGGCCGGACTCGACGTTATCGAGGCAGGTGCGCGTGACGCCGCGGTGCAGGCCGGATTCGAGCAGGAACGGGTACTGGCTGTAGGCCTTGTAGGTGACGCCGCCGCCGCAGGGTTTTTCCCAGGCGAGCTTTTCGTCGAAGATCGTGGTGGGGATGCCGGCTTGGGCGAGTTGGCGGGCGGCGAAAGCGCCGGCGGGGCCACCGCCGAGGACGGCAACCGGGTTCACGGATGGGCCTTGGGGGTGGTCTGCTCGTGGACGGCGCCGTTGGCGGGCCCGGTGGGCGGGTGGCCGGCGGGCATTTCGCCGGTGGGCATGGCGGTGTTGCCGTGGGGGCTGCCGGACTTGGAGGGCTTGACGGTCCACTTATTGCCTTCCATGACGAGCGAGTAATTCATCTGGATGCCGGCGCCGCCTTCCTTGGGGGCGATGGAAACGACGGCGTCGGCTTCCTTGTCGCGGAAGTTCACGCTGACGACCTCCACTTTCATCGACGTGGACATCATGTCAGTGCGTTTGCCGAGGTGATCGACAATCGCCTGGCGGATGACTTCCTGGTTCTGCGGGGCTTTCGCGCAGCCGGCGAGAAGCAGGGTTAAAGCGATGAGAGGGAGGATTCGTGCAGCCACACCCGAATTATATCGGAGCGAGCAGCAGGCTTTCGAGCACGGCGGCGGCGTGCCAGGTTTCGGCGAGCGCGTCGACATACTCGTCCTGCAGTTCGAACCACGTGCGCTGCGCGTTGAGCGCCTTCGTGTATTCGGCCTGCATGGCGCGGTAGTTCTGCTGATAGGCGTCGTAGGCCTTGCGGGCGGCGGGCATGAGTTCGTCGCGGTAGCGTTCGACGGCGGCGCGGTTGGCGGCGTAGCGCTCCCAGGCGGCGGCGAAGCGGGACTGGAGGTCGCGGGCGGTCTTGTCGCGTTCGAGCGCGGCCTTTTCGATCTGGGCGCGGGCGGCGGCGATGTTGCCCTGCTGGCGGTTGAAGATGGGGATCTCGATGCCGACGTCGAAGATGCCCTCGACGCCGACGGGGCGGCCCTTCGGAACGTCGCCGTCTTCGCGGTTGTTGCGGAGGCCGGCACGGATCTGGAGGTCCGGGATGCGGGCGGCGCGGGCCTGGCGGAGGGTCTGTTCGGCCTTGCCCTTTTCGATGAGCGCGGCGGTGATTTCGGGGCTCTGGGCGAGGGTGCGGCGCCAGAGATCGTCGCGTTCGAGCGCGGGGATATCGTCGATCATGGCGTCGAGCTCGCGGGTGGGCAGGCTGTCGGCGTTGACGAGCGCGGCGAGTTCGGACCAGGCGCGGTCCTCGGCCTGGCGGGCTTGGGCGAGGCGGAGGTCGGCGCGGCGGGCCTCGATATCGGCGGCGTGGAGATCGGGCTGATCGAGCAGGCCGGTGTTGAGCAGTTCGCGGGCGACCCGGGCCGATTCGGCGGCTTGCTGCGCAAGCTGGGCGCGGGTCTTGGCGCGTTCGGCGGCGGCGAGGGCGGCGTAGTAGCGGGCCTTCAGTTCGCCTTGCAGACGGAGGCGCCAGGCGTCGCGGAGGGCGCGGGCGTGGTCGACTTCCTGGCGGGCGAGGGCCTGATCGATGCCGCGCTTGCCACCGAGGACGATGCGCTGTTCGACGAAGCCGCCGACGGAGCCGCCGCGGGTGGACTTGGAAACGTGTTCCCCGGTGGACCCGATGGTGGGATTGGGATAGAGCCCGGCCTGCACGGCGCGGCCTTCGGCGATGCGGACGTCGGCCTCGGCCTGGCGGAACTGCGGGCTTTGCTGGAGCAGGCGGGATTCGAGATCGGCCAGAGTGAGGCCGGCGGCGAGGAGGAGCGTGAGCGTCACTGGGCACCTCCGTGGTTGTGCTCGTGCTGCGCGGCGCGCGGTTTGCGCGGCGGGGGATTTTTGCGAATTTCCTCGATTTTGGCCCAGGTGGCGTCGTCGACGACGCGGACCATGGTCATCATGCCGCCCATGGCCGCCGACCAGGTTTTGCGCAGGCCGTAGTTTTCCGGCTTATGCATGTAGGGGTCGTCGTCCACCATCCACATGTCCTGCGGGTAGCCAGGCACTTTGCTGTGTTCCGGGTGGCGGTGCATAGGCCCGGTCATGGGGAACATGTTGTTCATCATGTGGTGCGGGAGGTGGCAGTGGAGCATCCAGTCGCCGATCATCTTCGCGTCGAACTCGATCTCGCGGACCTGCGCGACGCCGACGATGATGGTGTTCTGCGGGAACCACATCGACTCGGGGATGCGGCCGCCTTCGGTGGCGGTGTTGACGAACTGGAAGCCATGGAGGTGGACCGGGTGGTGGTCCATACCGATGTTGAGCAGGCGGATGCGGACCCGTTCGCCGAGCCGGACGACCATCGGCGTGCAGTCCGGGCCGGACTTGCCGTTGAAGGTGAGCCAGTTATACTCCATGGCGAGCGAGTTCGGGACGTTGTTATTCGGACGGAGGTCGAATTCCTGCAGAATCAGGCCGAAATCGCGGTGGACGGGGGGGCCGGCGGGCTTCTTCGGATGGATGAGGAAGAAACCGATGGCGCCCATCATTTCCTGCATCGGGAAGTGGGAGTGGTAGAAGCAGGTGTTGGTCTGGTTGAGCGTGAACTCGTAGACGTGCGTGCCGCCTGGGGGCGTGGGGTCCTGGCCGAGGCCGACCGAGCCGTCCTGCGTATGCGGGACTTCGAAGCCGTGCCAGTGGACGGCGGTGGGCTCGGGCAGTTTGTTGTGGAAGACCACGCGGACGCGGTCGCCTTCTTCGACCTCGAGCGTCGGGCCGGGGATGGTGCCGTTGTAGCCCCATCCGGTGATGGTGCGGCCGGGGGCGATCTCCTGCGTGACAACTTCGGCGGTGAGATGGAACTCCTTCACGCCGTCGACGATTTTCGGGGCGAGTTTGGGGAGGTCCGGAGTCTGGAACGGAACGCGGTTGGGGGTGGGGAGGGAGGCGCTAAGCGCGGCTCCGCCCGTGAACATGCGGCCGAGAAAGCCGCGGCGGTGAAAAGGCATAATGCTCCTCGCTGAGGGTCGAATTGGTGGGGAAAACGACGGGTTGGCGAGGAGGGATCAGATGCGGAGCGGGATGTGCGCGGGGGCGGCGTCGAGGGTCCGTTCGGCGGGCGGATCGGGCGGATCGGCGGCGAGCGGAACTGGCGTCCAGACGACGGCGATGGCGGGCTCGGTCTTATCGACCGGCAGGTCATCGGTCGGCTGCAAGCCGTGCGCGCAGCCGGACGAGATGGCCGCGGCGAGGCACACAGTGGCGCAGTATGCGTTGGCCGCCGGGGCGACCAGCAGGGCGAGAATCAGCAGCAGAAATGTGGCCCGGCGCGTCACTTGTACCAGTTTAGACGAACCAGTTCGGAAAACATGACAGTGCGGCGTGAATTGTTACAGAGAGCGCGGCGGGGAGGGTGATCACGATCGGCGCGCTACACTGGCGGTATGCGTCTGGTGGCACTATTGGCGGCGGCGGCGTTGTCGATGCGCGCGGAGTTCCTGCAGGTCCGGCTCGAGGTGTCGAAGATGGACTGCGCGACGTGCGTGCAGACGATGGAGTCCGGGCTGAAGAAGATCAAGGGCGTGGAGAAGGTCGAGGTGGCGGTGAACGAAGTTGCGTTCACGCTTCTGCCGGGCAACAAGATCACGCTGGAGCGGCTGCGG